>NZ_JBLKKY010000068.1:0-23399 GCF_059438195.1 Paraconexibacter sp. | reverse complement strand
AGGCGGCGTCGTAGAAGACCGGGTCGATCTCGTCGAGCTCGACGAAGTCCTCGATCTCGATGGTGCGCGTCTTCTTCGGCGCGAGCGCCTCGAGCTCGCCGGGCTCGACGACGACGTAGCGGTCGGGCGAGATCTCGTAGCCCTTCACGATCCGGTCGTAGGGCACCTCCTCGCCCGTGCTCGCGCTGACGCGCCGCTGCTGGATCCGCGCGTGGTCCGCGGAGTCGAGCTGGTTGAAGCGGACGGTCCGGGTGCGGACCGCCGGGTACATCTTCACGGGCACGGTGACGAGGCCGAAGCTGATCGCTCCCGTCCAGATCGCGCGGGGCATTCCGGTGTCTTACCCGACGGGCGGCCCGCTGCACCAGCGTGCACGGGGCGTTGCGCCCGTTCGCGCCGGCCGCGGCGCATGCACCGGCGTTTCGCCGCCGAGACGCCCGGGGTATCCGAGGGAGGCCATCCAAGCGACCAGGAGGGACCGAATGGCGACCACGCGAAGCGCGGGGCAGGGGATCCTGTCCGACGAGAAGACGGCCGAGCGCGAGCAGATCATCGAGATGCTCAGGAAGGCCTACTGGATGGAGATCGAGACCGTGATGAGCTACATCGCGAACTCGGTCAATCCCGACGGCGTCCGCGCGCAGGAGATCATCGAGAGCCTCAACGAGGACATCCAGGAGGAGCTGGGGCACGCGCAGCAGTTCGCGGCCCGCATCAAGGAGCTCTACGGCGTCGTCCCCGGGTCGCTCGACTTCTCCGCCGAGCAGACCTACCTGCAGCCGCCCGCCCAGCAGACGGACATCGTCCACGTCATCAAGGGCGTCATCGAGGCCGAGACCGGTGCGATCGAGCACTACAACCGCGTCATCGAGGCCTGCGCCGACGTCGACCCGGTGACCGAGGACATGGTGATCGCGATCCTCCGCGACGAGGAGGGCCACCGCCGGCTCTTCGAGGGCTTCCTGCGGGAGTACGAGGCCGAGGGCCTCGCGTAGGACCGCCCCCTCCCCCGTCGCGCAGAACGCGCGCCCGAGGTCAGGCACCGCCGCCTCGGCGCGCGCGCCCGCGCAGGAGCGCGAGGACGAACCAGAGGCCCATCAGCATCGCGCCGGCCGCGGCGCCGATGGCCACGGGCGCGACGCCGTCGAGCATGACGCTCGCCACGAGGTAGATCGCGGACGTCATCGCGAGCGCGAGGGCGCCGAACCCGGCGATCGCGAGGCGGTTGCCGACCAGGACGAGGTATGGCTTGTCCCTGTGACGGAAGCGAAGCCGATGCGCGGCGGACGGGGCGATGAAGAGGCCCGTCGCGAGCGCCGCCGAGAGCAGCGCGACGAGATAGGCGGCGCGCTCCGCGTCCGAGATGTCCTCGAAGCGCGCCTGGAACGGCACGGCGAGGAGGAACGCGAAGAGCACCTGGACGCCCGGCATCGCGACGCGCGTCTCCTCGAGGAGCTCGCGCAGACGACGCGAATCGCGCTCGTGAGGCGTCTCGCCCTCCGGGCCGTCGAACGGGTCGGCCACTCGCTGCTCCTCTCCTTCTCGCCCCTCGAGGCGATGCTCGGTCCGCGAACTCGTTGGGTACGGGGATACCCGTGAGCGACGACGGCGCATCACGGCGGCCCGCCACCCACGGCACCGGGGCCGATCCCGGCGGACGCGTCGATCCGCGCGCGATCCTCCTGCGCACGCTGCGCACCTACCAGTCGAGCGGCCTCACGGACAACGCGGCGTCGCTCACGTACTTCGCGATGCTCTCGCTCTTCCCCGCGTTCCTCGCCGCGATCTCGATCCTCTCGCTCGTCGGGGAGGCGAGCCTCGCGACCGACGCGGCCGACTACCTCATCGACAACGGCGTCGACGAGGCGACGGCCGAGACGGCACGCGACGCGCTCGAGAGCCTCGTCGAGACGAGCGCCGGGGCGGCGGGCGCGGCCCTCGTCATCTCGTTCCTCATCGCCCTCAACGGAGCGTCCGGGGCGTTCGCGGCGGCCGGTCGCGCGCTCAACGCCGTCCACGGCGTCGAGGAGGACCGCGGCTTCGTCCGGCGCAAGCTGCACGACGTCGGCCTCGCGCTCCTCGTCATCGTGCTCCTCACGGTCACCGTCGCGGCGATGTTCCTCGGCGGCGGCATCGCCGACGAGATCCTCGGCGTGACCCTCGGCCTCGGGAGCGAGGCGCAGACGGCGTTCGGGATCCTGCGGTGGCCCGTCGCGATCCTCTCCGCGATGCTCGCGATCTCGATCGTCTACACGTACGCTCCGGCGACCACGCCGAAGCGATGGCGCTGGATCACGCCGGGCGCCGCCGCCGGCGTGACGATCTGGATCCTCGCGTCCTTCGGCTTCGCCGTCTACGTCCAGAACTTCTCGAGCTACGGGGCCGCGTACGGCGCCTTCGGCGCGGCGATCGTCCTCCTCCTCTGGCTCTACGTGTCGGCCAACGCGTTCCTCCTCGGCGCCGTCCTCAACGTCACCATCGAACGCGCGCGCGCCGCGGGCCGCGGCGGCCCGCCGATGGTCACCCCGCCGCCGAGCCCGGCGCGACCCGCGGGGCCCTCGGCCGCGTCCCCCGCCGACGGCGCCGAGGCGGGCACCAACACGCGCTGAGCCACTCAGAACAGCGACGTCTGGCCCGCCGGAGCGCGAGGAGGCCGTCCCCGCTGGGCGGCCGGGGCGTCCGCCGGCTCCTGCCCCGGCGCAGGTCGGCGCGTCAGCTCGACCGGAACGGGGCAGAGACCGCCGCGCCCGGGGCACCCGCCGCAGATCCGGCGGTCCGGCTCGGCGGCCGGACGGAAGTCCCCCCGCAGGATCCCCGAGGCACGCGTGAGCACCTCGGCGCGGAGCGCGTCGACGTCGGCGGCGGTGCGGCTCGCGACGGCGGGCTCCTCCGGCCGATCGAGGTAGAGGTGGGCGACGTCGACGCGCTCCGCGCCGGCCTCGAGTGCCGCGAGGGCGTACACCGCGCGCTGGACGCCGTAGGCCTCGGCGACGAGAGCGTCGAGGTCGTCGTCGGGGTCCACCCGGTCGGTCTTGTAGTCGACGACGAGCGTCACTCCGCCGGCCTCGTGCGCGACGAGGTCGACGACCCCGACGAGGAGCGGCACCTCCGGGCGATCCGGGTCGAGGGGGACGGCGAAGCCCGCCTCCCGTCGCACGTGCCGCGCGTCGCGCGCCCGCTGCGCGATCGGCGTCCGCAGCGCGCGCGCGACGAGCTGGGCGAGAGCACCGGCCTCGGCGGCCGTCACCTCCACCTCGAGATCCGCGGCGGCCGCACGGACCGCGTCCGCGTCGGGGGGACGGAGCTCGTCGCCGGCGAGCTCGAGGACGCGGTGGACGACGGAGCCCCGGGCGCGCGCGTCGAGGCCCTCCCCGGCGCGGCCCTGGAACGGCCGGTCGCGCTCGGTGAGACCGCGGACGCGCTCGAGGTGGAAGCGGAGCCCGCATCGGGCGTACCGGGCGAGCGACGAGTACGAGAGGTGGTCGACCGGCACGTGGAGGCGGTCGACCACGACGGCGTCCGCGGTCGCCGACGCGAGGACCGGGGCGAGCGCCGCGTCGAGCTGGTCGCGCTCCTCGGTCGCCTCCGTGCCGGCGAGCGCCGGCCGGCCGGCCGGCGGCAGGACCGCGTCGATGGCCCGCCCGTCGATCCACTCGACGTCCGCGCGGATGGCGGCGCCGGGCCTCTCGCCGACGCGGATCGCACCGTCGGCGAGCAGCTCCGCCGGGGGCGTGAGCGAGCCGAGGACGCCCTCCGCGATCCATGCGACCGGCTTCGCCGCATCGAGCTCGCCGTTCGAGCGCCGGCGCGCGCGCCCGGCGAGGACGAGGCGCTCCTCCGCGCGGGTGAGCGCGACGTGGAGGATCCGCCGCTCCTCGGCGACCTCCGCGGCCCTGCGCTCCTCGTCGAGCGCGTCGAAGGCGAAGGCCTTCGCGCTGTCGTCACCGTGACGCGGCACGCGGAGGCCGACGCGATCGCCGTCGACGAGGACGTCGGGCCCCCGGGGTGGAGCCGTCCGCTCGAGGTCGGCGACGACGACGACCGGGAACTCGAGTCCCTTCGCGGCGTGGATCGTCATGAGCCGCACCGCTGCGACGCCGGGGAGCTCGACGGGGGCCTCCGGCTCCCGCCCGCGGGCCTCCGCCTCGGCGCGGGCGCGGTCGATGAACGACCGCAGGTCGCGACCGTGGCTGGTCTCGTGCTCGGCGGCGAGCCGGGTGAGCTTGTGGACGTTCGCGAGCCGCCGCGCGCCGCCGGGAAGCGCGAGGACGTGGGCGTCGTAGCCGGTCTCGGCGACGACCGTCTCGACGAGCTCGTCGAGGCCGAGCCAGGGCAGCGAGGCGCGCGTCGCCCGGAACCGCGCGGTGAACGCCGCGAGCGCACGCCGGGTGTCGTCATCGACGCGATCGGCGAGCGCGCCGCCCTCGCCGTCCCCGTCGGCGGGGAAGGCCCCGTCGAGGAGCCACCACACGTCTCCGGCCGCGACCCGACGGGTGACCGCGGACACGATCGCGAGCCCGTCCGGGCCGACGCCGCCGAGCGGCGACGCGAGCGCCGAGAGGACCGCGTGGCCGTCGCGCGGGTTCGCCAGGGCGGCGAGCCACGCGCAGAGGTCCTGGACCTGCTGACGCAGCCAGAAGCCGCGCCCGCCGGAGGCGAGCGTCGAGAGGCCCTCGAGCTCGAGGGCCCGCTCGTACACCGCCATGTCGGTCGCGGCCCTCAGGAGGACGACGACGTCCTGCGGCGAGTGCTCGCCGCGGTCGACGCCGTCGCGGACGCGCCGCGCGACCGCCCGCGCCTCGAGCGCCGTCGGGACGTCCGTCCCCGCCGGGAGGCCCGCGAGCAGGGCGTCGGTCGCCGCCGTGCCGGCCTCCTCGCCGGTGGCGTCGTCCACGAGCAGCAGGGCGGTCGCCGGGCGGTCGCGATCCCCGTCCTCGGCGCGCCCGGGGACGAACGGGACGTAGCCCTCGTGACCGCGCCCGAGCGCGGCGTCGAGGAAGCGCAGGATCTCCGGCGTCGTGCGCCAGTTCGTCCGCAGGACGCACTCGGTCCCGCGCGCCCGGTGACGGGCCTGCGCCGCGCGGAACACCCGCACGTCGGCGTGCCGGAAGCCGTATATCGACTGGAGGGCGTCGCCGACGACGAAGACGTCCTCGCTGCCCAGCAGCTCGAGGAGCTCGAGCTGCCGCGGGCTCGTGTCCTGGAACTCGTCGACCATCACGCGGCGGAAGCGCTCGGTGAGGGACCGCGCGATCGCGGGATGGTCGCGGAGCAGGTCGCGCGCGACGAGCTCGAGGTCGTCGTAGTCGAGGCTCGCCCGCGACCGCTTCAGCCGCTCGTAGCGCCGGCCGAAGTCGCGCAGGAGCTCGTCGAGGACCGCGTGATGGTCGAGCGCCTCCTCGTCGGCGAGCGCGTCGCCGAGCGCGTCGACGGCGGCGACGTAGCGCTCGGCCTCCGGGGTCTTCAGCGCGCCGGCGCCGCGGTGGAACCGGATCGCGGCGAGATCGGCGTGGGTGGGGACGCCCGCGGAGAGCAGCTCGGCACACGTCCCGAGGGCGTCGCGGGCCGCGAGGACGCGCTTGCCGTCCTTCGCCGTCGCGAGCGAGGCGAGGAGCTCCGCGCGGGCGGCGTCGAGCGCCCCGCAGCAGTCGGCGGGCATCGCGCGCCGGCGCGGAGCCGGAAGGCGGGGCGCCCGCTCGCCCCGGCTGCGCAGCGCGTCGAAGACGTCGTGCACGGCATCGGAGAGCCGGTCGGCGCCCCACGTCGCGACGATCGCGATCCGGACCGGGTCGGCGGCGTCGAGGACCGCGGCGAGCGCAGCGTCGAACGCCTCCTCGCGCAGGACGCGCGTCGTCGTCTCGTCGAGCACCTCGAACGCGGGATCGACGCCGGCCGCCGCGGCGTGGGCGCGGAGGATCCGCGAGCAGAACCCGTGCACGGTCGAGATCCACGCCTGGTCGGTCGCCCGGGCCGCCTCGCGGGCGCCGAGCTCGAGGAGGCGCGTGCGCACCCGGTGCCGGAGCTCGCCCGCCGCCTTGTCGGTGAAGGTGATCGCGAGCAGGGATCCCGGGTCGAGGCCGTCCTCGACGACGGCCCGCGCGAAGCGCTCGGCGAGCACCGCGGTCTTGCCCGAGCCGGCGTTCGCGGCGAGGAGCAGCGGACCCTCGCGCTCGACGACCGCCCGCCGCTGCTCCTCGGTGAACGGGCGTCCTCCGGCGCCGAGAGGACGCCCCTCGCCGTCGGCGAGCGCGCTCACGCCTCGCACCGGCAGATCGACGGGTACGCACAGCCGTCGTCGCGGAAGCCGCACGTCGCGGGCCGGGGCTCGAGCCGGCCGGCGCGGATCTCGTCGACGGCGCGCCGAGCGAGCTCCGCCGCGCCGTCGAGGAGGCGGTCGAACGTCTCGTCGTCGACGACGTCCTTCCCCGCGGCGACGTGCGCCTCGGCGCCCTCCCGCTCGGCTCCCCGCGCTCGGAGGTCCCGCGGGCGCGTCGTCGGCTGGTAGACGGCGCCCGCCGGCTCGACGCCCGCGAGCGCAGGCAGGGCGCGGGCGTACAGCGCCACCTGGATGCGCCCCTGCTCGAGCCAGTCGGCGGCCCCGTGCGCCGTCGCGCCCTTGTAGTCGACGACGACGCCGCGCCGCTCGTCGCGATCGACGTCGACGCGGTCGATGCGCCCGGAGAGCCGGAGCCCCGGGGCGATCTCGACGGCCGGGAGGGCGTCGTCGCGGCCGCCGAACGCGAGCTCGAGATGGGCCGGGCGATAGGTCCATCCGGCGTCGGCGAGGTGGTCGACGAGCGCGAGGAGGTCCGCTTCGACCCGACGGCGCGCGATGCGGTCGCGCTGGGGGTCGGTCGACAGGCGGTGCTCGGGCCCGAGGACCTCCAGCGCCTCGTGGACGAGGCGGCGGGCCTCGTCACGCCGCGCAGGCCCCAGCGGCCCGTCCTCCCGCGCCGCGAGCGCCGCGACGACGTGCTCGAGGACGGCGTGGGTGAGCCGCCCCCGACCGAGCGGCTCGGGCTCCGGCAGGAGGTCGTCGGGCCGCAGGAGGCGCTCGACGAACCAGCGGACCGGGCAGGCCAGCCACGCCTCGAGGCTCGACGCCGACCAGACGTCGCGCGCCGCGAGCTCGGCGAGGACCTCCGGGTCGGTGAGGGGTCCGATCGGCGCGGGCCGCACGGAGGGCGCGGCGGCGACGGCGGCGAGCCGTCGCTCGCGGCGGGTCGCCGTGGGGTCGGACGCGAAGCCCGCCGCGCCGAGCGGCCGCGTGACGACGTCGGCCTCCGCCGCGGCGGGAAGGAGGTCGAGGATCTCGTCGACGAAGGGCGACCGGACCGCGGGGTCCCCCCGGTCGTCAGCGGCGTGCCACGAGAGGGCGAGCAGCCCCTCGGGACGGGAGATCGCCGCGTACAGGAGGTGGCGCTCTCGGCCGGCCGCCTCGTCGGGCCCCGACACCGCGAGGCCGAGACCGCTCGCCGCGTTGATCGCCCGGCGCTCCTGCTCGCCGAGCAGCGAGGCGGGGGCGGCCGCGGCGGGGAACGACCCCTCGACGAGGTCGCACAGGAAGAGCGCCCGGACCCGCCGGGCGCGGAGGGCGAGGGGATCCGCGACGAGGACGCGGTCCGGGGCCGGCGGCTCCCCGATGCCGACGGGCACCTCGGCGAGCGTCCGCGCGAGGCCCTCCGGATCGGGCACCAGCTCGGCGTCGAGCCGCGCGAGCGAGGCGAGGCCGTCGAGCGCGGCGGCGAGCTGGCCGCGGACGCGCGCATCGACGGCATCCGACGGCGACGGCGGGACGTCCGGGTCGCGCGGAGGCCCCGACGCGCGCTGGGCGTCGAGGACCCGGACGAGCCGGGCGCACAGCGCCGCGCCGCCCTCCGCGGCGGCGGAGGCGAGCAGATCGAGCTCGCCCAGGACGAAGCCGGGCGAGGCCGCCTCCCACCGCGCGCGTGCCTCGCCGACGTCGCGGACCCCGTCGCGCAGGAGCTCGGCCTCGAGGGCGTCGACGCGCTCGGTCGCGCGGACGAACCCGGGCGTCCGCAGCCAGGCGAGGAGGTCGGCGGCGGTCCGGTCCGGTGCCGTCGCCGCGCGGAGCAGGCCGACGAGCCCTCGCCCCGCCGCGGTGCGCCCGGCGGGGACGTCGCGTTCGAGCGACACGGCCACGCCGGCCGAGGCGAAGACCCTCTCGAGCGTCGCGGCGACGGTCTCGGGGCGGCGCACGCCGATCGCGATCTCGCCCGCGGGGATCCCGGCGGCGAGGAGACGGCGCACCGTCGCCGCGACGAGCTCGAGCTCCTCGCGCGCGCCGCCCCCTCGCAGGAGGAGCACGCCCGCAGTGGACGACGCGCGCGGCGCGCCCGCGACGAAGAGGTGGCGCTCGAGATGGTGGAGGGTCTCCCGGGCCCCCTCGGCGTAGTGGTCGGGGTCCGCCGGCAGCTCGACCACCGAGCCCTGGGCGAGCGCGCGCAGCCGCGCCGCGGTGTCGTGGCGCCCGTCGAACGCCGATCGCGCAGCGCCCGGCTCCGAGGGCAGCGAGACCGTGACGTCCGCGCCGCACGCGTCGGAGAGCGCGTCGAGCGCGTCGAGCTGCAGCGCCGTGAGATCGTCGAAGCCGTAGAGCGCGACGGGCGTCGCACCCCACCGGCGCGGCTCCGCGCGGAGCGCGTCGAGCGTCGCGGCGGCACGCAGCGCGCCGTCGCGCCGGCCGAAGCGCTCGAGCGTGCGCCGGTACGACCGGTAGGCCGAGGCGAGCGCCGCCGCGAACCCGGCACGGCCGCGGTCCTCCTCGCTCCACCGCGCCAGCGCCTGCGCGACGCGCTGCGGCGTCAGGCCGCGTTCGCCGAGCTCGTCGCAGAGCCCGAGGAAGGCGCGGACGAAGCCGGGGGACTCGGCGATCTCCGTGAGCGGTCCGAGGTCCGCGCGCCGCAGCGCGAGGACGGCGGCACGCTCGCGCGCGAGGCCGCCGAGCGGCTCGCTCCGCACGCCGGCACGGTCCGCCATGACCTGCAGCAGCCGGCCGAACCGCACGACCTCCGCGTCGAAGACGTGCCCGCGCTCGGCGATCTCGCGCCGGTACCGGGCCACGTCGGCGTAGGTCGGGACGACGAGGATCGGCGCCTCCCCCCTCTCGGCCGCCGCGGCGAAGGCGTCGAGGACGAGGCGGGCCTTGCCGGCGTTCGCCGGACCGGTGACGAGGTGCAGTGGCACGAACCCTCAGGGTCGCACCCGCGGATGACGTCCTGACGGCGGGCCCGGGCGGGGGGCGCTACGCCGCGGCGTCGTCGGCCGCACCCGAGGCCGGGGCAGCGACCGCCTGCGCCTCGCCCTCGGCCTCGTCGGCCTCCGGCGGCTTCGCGCCGTCCTTCGCCCAGGGCTCGTCGAACTCGACGCGCCAGCGCCCCTCGTCGTTCTGCATGAGCGCGAGGCGGGCGCGGAAGGAGCGGCCCGAGCGGCCCTTGAAGCCGGTGACGGGCTTCGCCGTGCGCCCGGTCGCGATGAGCTCGCGAGCGACCGCCGCCGGAAGCTGCTTGCCGGCCTTGCCCTTCCAGATGACGAAGCCGCAGCCCGGGTCCTCCCGCGACCAGCACGAGTAGCCCTTGCGGTTCTCGACGATGTCGTGCCCGCAGACCGGGCACGGGCCGAGGTTCGCGCGCGGGATGCGGACGTCCTTGAGCTTCGCGTCGAGCTCGCCGACGGTCGAGCCGGCGAACGTCGCGATGTCGGCCATGAAGGCCTCCCGCGTCTCCTCCCCCGACTCGATCCGCGCGAGACGGTGCTCCCAGTCGCCGGTGAGCTGAGGCGAGGTGAGCGGATGGCCGTCGAGGAGCCGGACGACGTTGAGGCCCTTCTCCGTCGCGACGAGCGACCGGCCGTCGCGCTCGACGTAGCCGACGTCGATGAGCCGCTCGATGATCGCGGCGCGGGTCGCGGGGGTGCCGATCCCGGACTCCTTCATCGCCTCGCGCGCCTCCTCGTCGTCGACGAGCTTGCCGGCGGTCTCCATCGCCCCGAGGAGCGACGCGTCGCTGTAGCGCCGCGGCGGCTTCGTCTCCTTCTCGGCGGCCGCGATCTCCGCGACGTCGGCGCCCTCGCCCTTCTCGAGCTTCGGCAGCGTCTGGTCGCGGCCCTCGTCCTCCTCGGCCGCCGAGCGCTCGCCCTCCGGCAGCTCGCCGTAGACGCCGCGCCAGCCCGGGACGATGAGGACCCGCCCGCGGGTGCGGAAGACGTGCGCGTCCTCACCCGCGGTGACCGTCGTCTCCACGCGCGTGTTCTCGAACACCGCCTCGGGGTGGAAGACCGCGAGGAAGCGCCGCACGACGAGGTCGTAGATCTTGAGGTCGTCGCCGTCGAGCTTCGAGACCTTGTGCTCGGAGTTCGTCGGGATGATCGCGTGGTGGTCGCCGACCTTCTCGTCGTCGACGACGCGGGCGAGCGGGAGGACGTCGAGCCCGGTGACGTACGCCGCCGCCTTCGCGTACTCGTCGCGGATGCCGACGTTCGCGGCCGTCGGCTTGAGCTCCGGGATCATGTCGCTCGTCAGGTAGCGCGAGCTCGTCCGCGGATACGTGAGGACCTTGTGCTCCTCGTAGCAGCGCTGCGCGGCGCCGAGCGTGCGGCGCGCCGAGAAGCCGAACCGGGTGTTCGCATCGCGCTGGAGGGACGTGAGGTCGTAGAGGAGCGGCGCGCGCTCCGTCCGCTTCGTCTTCTCCAGCTTCGTGATCTCGCCGCGCTTGCCGCGCACGGCGTCGACGACGAGCGCGGCCTCCTCCTCGGACGGGATCCGCGGCTTCGCGCCGGCGTGCCAGCGGCCTTCGTACCGGCGACCGTCGTCGGTCGCGAAGGTCGCGTCGACGAGCCAGTACTTCTCGGGGACGAAGGCGCGGATCTCCTCTTCGCGCCGCGCGATGATGGCGAGGGTCGGGGTCTGCACGCGGCCGAGCGAGACGGCCCCGTCGAACGAGGAGCGCAGGCGGATCGTCGCCGCCCGCGTCGCGTTCATCCCGACGATCCAGTCGGCCTCGGAGCGGGACCGGGCCGCTCGCTCGAGCGGCAGGAGCTCGTCGTCGTCGCGCAGGTGGGCGAGCGCGTCGCGCATCGCGTCGTTCGTCATCGACGAGAGCCAGAGGCGCTTCACGGGCTTCTTCGCGCCGGCCTTCTCGTAGAGGTAGCGGAAGATGAGCTCGCCCTCGCGCCCGGCGTCGCAGGCGTTGACGACGAGGTCCACGTCGTCGTCGCGCAGCAGCTTGCGCACGACGCTCATCTGCTTCTGGCTGCGCTCGTCGCGGACGACGAGCTTGAACTTCGACGGCACGATCGGGAGATCGGCCATCCGCCACTTCTTGAACTTGTCGTCGTACTCGTCCGGCTCGGCGAGCTGGACGAGGTGGCCGACCGCCCAGGTGATGACGTGCTCGGGACCCTCGAGCCAGCGGGTCGTCCTCTCCCCCGCCCCCGTGTGCTTCTGGAACGGGCCGGGGAGGACCTTCGCGAGGTCCTGGCCGACCGACGGCTTCTCGGCGATGAGGAGGGTCTTGCCCATGGACGGCGCAGGGTAGCGCGTCGTCCCGTGCGGCCCCGACCGGCTCCGCAGAGTCGTCACCCGGTGCACGGACCGGTGCCGACCGGTCCATCCGCCTCGGCGAGGACGTCCCGCACGACGGCGTTCGGCACGGCGTAGCCGCCGCTGGGCGTCGCGTTCCGCGTCGAGGCGAAGACGGTCCCCATGACGCGCCCGTTCGCGTTGACGACCGGCCCACCCGAGTTCCCCGGGCGCACCGAGCCCCGGAACGAGAGGATCGAGCGCTCGACGGGGCCCGCCCCGTAGGCGTCGGGGCTGAGCACGTCGCTCGTGTCGCCGATGCGGGCGGCGCTCACGTCGTAGGGCCCGTTCGCCGGGAACCCGAGGACCGCCGCGCGGCGGCCGTTCGGCGTCTCGGCGGCGAAGTCGAGCGCGCTGGCGTCGAGGCCGGGGACGCGCAGCACGGCGATGTCGTTGCGGACGTCGAACGCGATCGGCGTCGTGTCGAGCTCCGTCCCCTCGCCGCGGACCTGCACGATCGTGTCGTCCTGCCCCGCGACGACGTGCGCGTTCGTCACGACCACGCCCGGTGCGGCGACCCAGCCGCTGCCGCTCACCCCGAGCCCGCAGGCCGTGCCGAGGACGCGGACGACGCTGGCGGCGGCCTCCTCGACGCCGGGCTCGCTCGCGATCTCCGGCTCCGGCTCGTCGAGGTCCGGGATCGGGGTGTCGAGCTGCGGGAACGGGTCGAACCGCGCGAGCGCGTTGAGGATCGGGCCCGAGGGCGGGAGCGTCGCGTTGAGCTCGCGGAGGATCTTCGACCGCTGGATCTCCTCGCGCAGCTCGCGGGCGCCCGGTGTCTGGAGCGCGACCGCGCCGCCGATCCAGCAGATCCCGAGGGCGACGGCGGCCGTGAGGAGCGCGCCGAGGAGCCCGTCGACGACGGCGAGACCGGGCACGCGGATCATGCGCCGCAGCCTCCACGCGAGGCCCTCGAGGCCGCTCGAGAGGATCGCGCCCCCGAGAAGGGCGCCGGCGAGGCCGAACATCGGCGCGTACGGCGACTCGCTGCCCTCGTCGAGGAGGAACGGGGCGACGCGCGTTCCGAGGAAGGCGCCGCCGATGAACCCGGCGAGGCTGAGCGCGCCGACGACGAACCCCTGCCGCCAGCCGAAGGCGGCGAAGAGCACGGTGATCCCGATGATGATGAGATCGATCGTCGTCACGACGGGCGGGACAGTACCCGCGACGGCACGGGAGGCTGCAGGGCCGAGGTCGGGCGTCGCCTATGCTGACGGCGACGATGAGCTCTCGCCCTCACGGTGGGGGCGGTCGGGCGCGGGGTCCCGGCACGACTCCTCCGAGGTCCAACAGGCGGCCGCGTCGCGCGCTGCGCCGCCGGGTGCTCGTCGTCGCCCTCGCCGGCGCCGGGATCGCAGCATTCGCGTCAGGTGTCGTCGTCGGCTCCGGCTTCGTCCCGGCCGAGATCCGCGTCGCCGAGCGCTTCACGGACGCGTGGGAGGCCGGGGACGTCGGCGCGATGTACGAGGAGCTCTCCGCGGACGCCCGCGAGAGGGTCTCGGCCGAGCGGTTCGCCGAGCTCTACGAGGAGGCGCAGGAGACCGCGACCGTCGTCCGGCTGCGCGCGGGCGAGGCGGTCGAGCGGGGCTCCGGGACCGTCGAGGTCCCCGTCGCCATCGCGACGCGGATCTTCGGCACGATCCGGGAGCCGCTGGTCCTCACGATCACCGAGGGCGACGAGCCCGGGGTCGACTGGCGCCGGCACCTCGTCCTCCCGGGGATGCGACCCGGGGAGGAGCTGTCGCGGACGACGAGGCTGCCTCCCCGCGCCGACCTCCTCGCGCGTGACAACACCCCGCTCGCCGAGGGCTCCGACCGCAGCTCACCGGTCCCCGAGGTCGCGGCGCAGATCGTCGGAAGCCTCGGCCCTGCCCCCTCCGAGCGCGCCGATGAGCTGCGCCGGCGCGGCGTCCCCGCCGACGCCGAGGTCGGTCTCACCGGGCTCGAGCGGGCGCTCGACGAGCGCCTCACCGGCACCCCGGGAGGGACGTTGAAGTCCGGCGATCGCGTCCTCGCCGGCGCCGACCCGGTCCCCGCCGACCCGGTGCGCACGACGATCTCCGTGGAGATCGAGCGCGAGGCGGCCGCGCAGCTCGGCGGCCGCCTCGGCGGGATCGCCGTCGTCGCGCCGCGCACCGGCGAGGTGCTCGCGCTTGCCGGCATCGCGTTCTCCGGTCTGCAGCCGCCCGGCTCGACGATGAAGATCATCACCCTCGCCGGCGGCCTCGAGGCGGGTCTCACCGAGCCGGGGAAGACCTATCCGGTCGAGACCGAGGCCGTCCTCGAGGGCGTCTCGCTCGAGAACGCCAACGGCGAGACCTGCGGAGGGACGCTCGAGAACTCGTTCGCCCACTCCTGCAACTCCGTCTTCGCGCCGATGGGCGCCGATCTCGGCGCGGAGCGGCTCGTCGACGTCGCCGAGAGGTTCGGCTTCAACGAGGATCCGGGGATCCCCGGCGCCGCGACGCCGACGATCCCGCCCGCGGACGAGATCGGCGACGACCTCGCGGTCGGCTCGTCCGCGATCGGACAGGGACGCGTGCAGGCGACCGCGCTCACGATGGCCGAGGTCGCGGCGACGATCGCGCTCGACGGCCGCCGGCCGGAGCTGCGCCTCGTCTACGACCCGCGGGAGCGCCCGGCGCCGACGACGCGCGCCACGTCCGCCGACGTCGCCGAGACGGTCGGCCGGTACATGGTGTCCGTCGTCCGGGACGGGACCGGCACGCTCGCGGCGATCCCCGGCGTCGAGGTCGCCGGGAAGACCGGGACCGCCGAGCTCGAGACGACGCGGCGCTGCGAGACGGCCGAGGACAACAACGAGACCTGCGTCGAGGAGTCCGACGAGTCGGACACCGACGCGTGGTTCGCCTCGTTCGCCCCGGCCGCCGACCCCGAGGTCGCGGTCGGCGTCATGCTCGTGCGGTCGGGGTCGGGCGGCGACTACGCCGCACCCGCCGCGCGCGAGGTGATGAAGACGGCGCTCGGACGCTGAGATCGCACGTCCCGCCGGATCGCGCCGCCCCTCTCGGGGCCGCGCGGACCGCGGGTCGAGGCTCAGACGTCGAGGTCGACGACGGCGGTCTCGCTCGAGTCCGTCGGGTTCTCGATGATGAGCTCGAGCGGGCGGTTCTCGAGCGAGGCGCGGTCGACCTTGAAGAGGAGGAGCCCGCCGTTCGTCGTGCTCGTCGCGGCCGCGCTGTCGGGGACCGGGATCTCGCCCTCGGGCTCGAGCCGGCGCGGCTCGTAGGCGAACGGGGTGTCGAGCTCGACCGGGAAGTACTCCTCGCCGGTCGTGTCCTCGACGACGAAGTCGTCGGCGGCCTGGCGGGGCTCGTCGCCGTCGTTCTTCACCCGCAGGAAGACCGCGAACCACTCCTCGTCCGGGCCGAGCTGGCGCTGCGCGGCCGGGACGCCCTCGAGGTAGGCCTCGTCCTCGACGTCGGCGGCGTTGAGGGCGCGCGAGATCTGCACCTGGTAGGTGAGCCCGCCCGTGTTCACCTGGATGCCCTCGGTCTCGGCGAGGGTGACCTCCTCGTGGTCGTCGCAGGCGGCGAGCGCGAGCGGAGCGGTGAGCAGGGCGGCGAGGATCAGCAGTCGGCGCATCATCGGCGCGGCAGTCTACAGCCGGAAGTTCGATGCGGGCTTCCGCGCGCCACCGCTCACGGTCGCGCGCGCGCCACGGTCGCGATCCTCCTCGAGGATCGTCCGCAGGCGGCGCATCGCCTTCTTCACCCCGCGGGAGAGGAACCGCTTCCCGAAGAGGGCCTCGAGGAGCCGGTCGGACGGCAGCTTCGGCTCCGTCTCGAGCGTGAACGTGACGCGCGTGGAGTCGTGCGCGGCGGGCTCGAGCTCGTAGACGCCGACCATCCGGTTGCGGTTGTACTTCCCCACCCGGCCGGCCTCGACGATGCGGTGGGGCTCCTCGACCTCGACGAAGGTGACGTCGGCCCACGGGAAGCGGTTGCGCTTCTGCTTGAGGCGGAACCGCGCCCCGGCGCCGCGGCCGATGGTGTCCTCGCGGGTGAGGTGCCAGTCCGCGAGGTAGTGGTCGCTGAACTCGGCGTGGTTCGCGATGTCGACGAGGTAGTCGAAGACCTCGTCGATCGGGCGCGAGATGACCGTGCTGACGGAGACGGGCTGCACGCGCGCGCAGTCTAGTGGCGGCCCCGCGGCGGCGGCGCCCCGCCCCGGGAGCGGCGCGCCGGGGATCCGGTCTCAGATCGCCCGCGCCCGCAGGCGCACGGCGTGTCCGCGCTCGCTGTGGAGGACCGTGTCCGTGCGCTCGGGGTCCGATCCGCGCGCGGGCCGGCAGAGCGCGCAGACGACCCGTGCGCCGTAGTGGTGGACCTCCTCGCCGACGAGCGGGGTCCGGCCGCAGTCCGCGCAGGTGTCGCGACCGGCCGCGAGCCGGCGGACCCCTTTGCGGAGCAGCTCGCGCTCGAGGTCGTCTTCGGAGAGGCCGAGGAGCGGACGCAGCATGATCCGCGTTTCGGCGGGGTCGGCCGGCCTCCTTCCCGCTGAAGGACGACGTGCAAGGAGCGCGACGGACCGGAGGATTGACCGCGACCCGTGCAGGGAATGATGCGCGCACGGTAGAGTCAGCTGGATCAGCTGCAGACCCCGAGGGGTCTTTAGGGGGTCCACAGGTTCGCTGCATAGGGTCTCGTCCACCGCGCGTAGGCGGTCGGCAGAGGCGCTCGCCCATCCCCCAAGTCCCCATTCCGTCTCGAGGGAGAGCCATGGAAAAGCTCACAGCAGGCACCATCGCCGCCAGCGGCACGTTCCGATGCGAGGAGTGCGGAACCGTCGGTCCGCTCGCACGGACCGCCGATGTCCCCGCCTGCCCCCAGTGCGGGAGCACCCAGGTCGCCCGCACCTCCCTCTTCGGCACGGGCGGTCGCGCCGGCGCGACCGGCGACGAGACCGTGCACGGGGGCGTCGCGCTCCCCGACCCCGCCGAGATCGTCCAGGCCGCCCGCGACGCCGCGCCGGCCGCGGGCACCTACCTCGCCTACCTCGATGGTGCCGAGCTGCAGATCCTCTCCCTCGACGACGAGCAGGTCCGCATCGGCCGCAGCCTCTCCGCGGACGTCCGCTTCGACGACCCGACGGTGTCGCGCCGCCACGCGCTCATCGTGCCCCAGGAGGAGGGGATGCGGATCGTCGACGACCGCAGCCTCAACGGCATCTTCGTCAACGGCGAGCGCGTCGAGTGGCGGACGCTGCGCGACGGCGACGAGATCGTCATCGGCCGCTACACGCTCCACTTCCTCGTCACGACGCAGGCCGGCGCCACTCCCGTGACGCCGGGCGGCAGCGCCGACGCCTGAGCCGCCATCGGCGCCCGCGTCCCGCCGGGAGGCGGGAGGCGGCGCCTCCCGGCAGGGGACGAGCGCGCGGCTCGGGTCATACTGCCCCCGTGGCTCAGAAGATCGCGATGCTCTCCCAGAAGGGCGGGACGGGGAAGACGACCGCCGTCCGCACCCTCTCGGACGTCCTCCAGCGCTCCGGCCTGCGCGTCCTCGCCGTCGACCTCGATCCGCAGGGCAACCTCTCGGACTACTTCGACATCGACCCCGAGGCCTCCCCGACGATCGGCGACGTCCTCGCCGGCCGGGCGAAGGCGGCGGAGGCGGTCCACCCCTCCCCCGTGCAGGGCGATCCCGAGGGCCCGGCGATCCAGGTCATCCCCGCGAACCTCTCGCTCGCCGAGGCGGAGCTCCTCCTCGCCGGCAAGATGGGCCGCGAGCTCACCCTCCGCAAGGCCCTCGCGTCGATCGACGACATCGCCGACGTCGTGCTCGTCGACTGCCCGCCGGCGCTCGGCCTCCTCACGGTGAACGCGCTCGTCGCCGCCGATCACGCCCTCCTCAGCTCGGAGGCGCAGTACTTCGCCCTGCAGGGCGTCGAGCAGGCGCTCGAGGTCATCGAGCTCGCCCGCGACGGCCTCAACCCCGAGCTCGACTGGCTCGGCGTCTTCTTCAACATCGCCGACATGCGGACCGTCCACTCGCGGGACGCCTACGCGTCGCTGAAGGAGCACGTCGGCGACAAGCTCTTCGAGACGACGATCCGCCAGTCGATCGCCTACGCGAACTCGGCGGAGTCGGCGATGTCGATCGTCGACCAGCGGCCCGACCTGGGCGCCGACTACGTCCGGCTCGCCGACGAGCTCCTCCGGCGACTCGGCCTCACCGCGGCCCGCCGGAAGCTGAAGCCGCTCCTCGACGCCGCACCGCCCGCCCCCGAGCGGAGCTGACCCGCCCCGCACCGGGGCCGAACCGGATTCCTGCGGCGTCATGGCGCCGCAGGAATCCGGTTCGGCGGGTCAGAGCTGCTCGACGCGGGCGCCCATCGACTCGAAGGGGACGCGCATGACGTCGGCCCAGCCCTCCGTCCGGGGACGGAGCGCGTCCAGCACGTTGCCCGTCTGCATGTAGTGGCACCAGAGGAGCACCGTCGGACCGGCGCCGGAGACCGTCGCGCCGAGGGCTCCGAGCTCCCGGGCCCGGCCGAGGAGATCGGCGGACCGCGGGAAGAGATGGGCCCTGCGGTCCTGGTGGAGCCGGTCGGCGAGGCCGCGGGCGAGGAGGTCGAAGTCCCCGCGGGCGAGGCCGACGGCGAGGAGGGCGGCGTGGGCGACGTTGAAGACCGCGTCGGCCATCGGCACCTCGGCCGGCAGCGCCGCGCGCGCCTCCGCCGTCCGCACCGCGTCGTGCGGGACGACGAGCACGCCCTCGAGCCCCGTCGGGACCTCGAGCCGGGTCGCCTCGTCGTCGGCGCACACGACGAAGCCGCCGTGGAAGGCGGCCGCCACGTTGTCCGGATGGCCCTCGAGCTCCGTCCCGAGCGCGACGAGGTCGACGTCCAGCTCGAAGAGGTGGTCGGCGGCCATGAGGCCCGCGAGGAACGCCGCGGCGCTCGAGCCGAGCCCGCCGGAGAGCGGGACGGTCGACCGGATGCGGAACGTGAAGTCGTCGGCGGGCGCGAGACGCTCGAACCCGCGGACGACGAGGTTGCGCCGGTCGCGTGCGATGTCGAGGTCCGTCTCGACCGCGAAGCGGCCGGTCTCGGCGACCTCGACCTCGACGTGGAGCGAGAGCGCGGCGGCGAACGTGTCGAAGCCCGGCCCGAGGTTCGCGCTCGAGGCGGGGACGCGGACGACGCGGCGGCGGTCCATCGCGTCAGCCGAGGACGGCGGCTTCGACCGCTGCGAGATCCGGCTCGCAGGGCACGACGCCCGTCGCCTGGTCGAGCGCGGTCTGCGGGTCCTTGAGCCCGTGCCCCGTGAGGACGCACACGACGCGCTTGGCGTCGCCCGCGCCGTGGACGAGGAGGCCGGCGACGGAGGCCGCGCTCGCCGGCTCGCAGAAGACGCCCTCGTTCGCCGCGAGGAAGCGGTAGGCGTCGAGGATCTCCTCGTCGGTGACGGCGGCGATGCGGCCGTGCGAGGTCGTCATCGCGTCCATCGCCTCCTCCCAGCGCGCCGGGTTGCCGATCCGGATCGCGCTCGCGACCGTCTCGGGCTTCTCGACCGGCGCCCCCTCGACGAGGGGTGCCGCGCCGGCGGCCTGGAAGCCGTACATGCGCGGGGAGCGCCCCGCCTCCTGGAAGCCCTTCCAGTACGCGGTGATGTTCCCCGCGTTGCCGACCGGGATGCAGAGCGCGTCGAGTGGATACTCGTCCCCGAGCTCCTCGACGATCTCGAACGACGCCGTCTTCTGGCCCTCGATCCGGTACTCGTTGACCGAGTTGACGAGCGCGATCGGATGCTCCTCGACGACCCGGCGGACGAGCTCCAGGGCCGTGTCGAAGTTGCCGCGCAGGGCGATGACGCGCGCGCCGTGCATGAGGGCCTGGGCGAGCTTGCCGGTCGCGATCTTCCCCTCGGGCACGATGACGGCCGGCCGCAGCCCGGCACGCGAGGCGTACGCCGCGGCGCTCGCCGCGGTGTTCCCGGTCGAGGCGCAGATGACGGCCTCCGCCCCCTCGCGCTTCGCCGCCGTGACCGCGCAGCACATCCCGCGGTCCTTGAAGGACCCGGTCGGGTTCGCCCCCTCGATCTTGAGGAAGACCTCGGCGCCGACCCGCTCGCTCACCCGCTCGGCGAGGACGAGCGGCGTCGAGCCCTCCTGCAGGGACACGATCGGGTCGGTGGCCTCGAACGGGAGGCGGTCGAGGAAGCGGTGGATGAGGCCGGGATGGCCGTGCCCGCCGAGCCGGGCGCACGGGGCGGTCATGAGAGGAACTCCTCGGCGAGGACGCGGATCGCGCGCGGGGGCGCCGTGACGAAGTCGAGCCGCGCGATGAGGTCGACGGCGGCGAAGAACGAGTCCTCGGCGATCGGGTGCGTCACCATGACGAGGCGCGCGCTCTGCCCCAGGCCGCGCTGGACGACGCTGCGGACCGAGGCGCCTTGCAGGCCGAGGAGCTGCGCGATCTGCGCGAGGACGCCGGGGCGGTCCTCGACCTCGATGTGGAGGTAGAAGGCCGAGACGACGTCGGGGACGACCGGCAGGTCGCGGACGGGCGGCGCGACCGGGACCGGTCGCGGGATCATCGCGCTCACGACGTCTCCGAGGACCGCGCTCGCCGTCTGCGGGCCTCCCGCCCCCGGACCGGACATCGTGATCTCGGTGATCGCCTCGCTCTCGACCGTCACCGCGTTGAACGGGCCGTCGACGGCGGCGAGGGGGTGCGCGCCGTAGAGGAACGCGGGATGGACGCGGACGCTGATGCCGTCGCCGACGCGCTCGGCGGTCCCGATGAGCTTGAGCGAG
The DNA here is from genome assembly GCF_059438195.1 of Paraconexibacter sp. Taxonomy (NCBI): domain Bacteria; kingdom Bacillati; phylum Actinomycetota; class Thermoleophilia; order Solirubrobacterales; family Paraconexibacteraceae; genus Paraconexibacter; species Paraconexibacter sp. The sequence goes on along the minus strand of NZ_JBLKKY010000068.1, from coordinate 3,017 downwards.
AGCCCGAGCTCGCGGGCGTACTCCATGTCGTCGGCGGTGAGGTGCTCGATCCCCTCGTAGCCGACCTCGTCGAGCCCCACCGGCGCCCCGAACGCGAGTCGCGCGAGGATCGCCATCTTCGCCGCGGCGTCCTTGCCGGTGACGTCGTCGGTCGGGTCGGCCTCCGCGTACCCGAGGCGCTGGGCCTCGGCGAGGGCGTCGGCGTACGAGGCGCCCGTCGCGGCCATCTGCGTGAGGATGTAGTTCGTCGTCCCGTTGACGATCCCGTGGAGGCGGTCGACGTGCGCTCCCGCCAGCGACTCCTGCAGGACCCGGATGACGGGGACGACGCCCGCGACCGCCGCCTCGAAGCGGAACTGCGCGCCGCTCTCGGAGGCGGCCGCGTAGAGCTCCTCGCCGTGCTGGGCGACGAGCTGCTTGTTCGCGGTGACGACGTGCGTGCCCGCGCGGAGCGCCCGCAGGACGAGGTCGCGCGCCGGATCGATGCCGCCGATGAGCTCGACGAGGAGGTCGCACTCGCCGAGGATGGCGTCGGCGTCGCCGCGCGACCGGGTGAGGATGCCGCTGATCTCCGGGCGCCGGCCGGTGAGCGCCGCGATCTCCTCGGCGCGCGTGGGCAGCAGCTCGGCGAAGGCGCCGCCGACGGTGCCGTGGCCGAGGAGGCCGATGCGGAAAGGTGTCGGGCTCTCAGACGTCACGGGCGAAGAGGTCCTCGTAGGTCTCGCGGCGCACGACGACGCGGGCGTCCCCGTCCTGGACGAAGACGACCGGGGGTCGCAGCGCGCCGTTGTAGTTGCTCGCCATCGCGTGACCGTACGCGCCGGTCGCGGGCGTCGCGATGACGTCGCCCGGGCGCGGCTCCGGCAGCGCGGCCTCCGCGACGACGACGTCGCTGCTCTCGCAGTGCTTGCCGGTGATCCGGCACGGCTCGCCCGCGGCTGCGACGCGGTCGGCGACGACGGCCTCGTAGCGGGCGCCGTAGAGCATCGGCCGCAGGTTGTCGGACATCCCGCCGTCGACCGCGACCCACGTCCGCACGTTGCGCTTCACGGTCTCGACCGTGTACAGCGTGACGCCGGCGTTCGCGACGAGCGCGCGGCCCGGCTCGTCGGCGATGCGCTTCCCGGGGCCGATGAGCTCGTCGACCGCGCGCACCTTCGCCTCGACGTACTCCTCGATCGTCGGCGGCCGGTCCTCGGCCGTGTACGCGACGCCGAGCCCCCCGCCGAGGTTGTAGGTGCGGAAGTCCCCGAGCGGCGCGAGCGCGGCGACGGCGCGGCGGAACGGCTCGAGCTCGAGGAGCTGCGACCCGATGTGGACGTGGAGGCCCTCGACGACGAGGTGCGGGCTCGCCTCCGCCCGCGCGATCGCCTCGCGCGCGGCGCCCGGCGAGAGGCCGAACTTCGAATCGGCCTGGCCCGTGGAGATGCCGCTGTGCGTCTCGCCGGCGACGTCGGGCGTCACCCGCACGAGGACCGTCTGCGGCCCCCGGCCGTCCTCGGCGACGAGGCGCTCGATGCGCTCGAGGTCGTCGATCGAGTCGATGACGAAGGTCCCGACCCCCGACTCGCGGGCGGAGCGGATCTCGGCCTCGCTCTTCGCGTTGCCGTGGAGCGTGATGCGGGCCGGCTCGAAGCCGCCGCGCAGCGCGAGCGCGAGCTCACCGCCACCGGCGACGTCGCACCCGATCCCCTCCGCGGCGAGGAGTCGGTAGACCGCGGTGCACGGGAAGGCCTTCGACGCGAACGAGACCTCGAAGTCGCGGGTCCGCGCCCGGAAGGCCTCGACGAACGCCCGTGCGCGCGCCCGGACGTCGTCGACGACGACGACGTAGGCGGGCGTCCCGAACTCGCGTGCGAGCGCGTCGGCGTCGCAGCCGCCGAGCACGAGCCGGCCGTGCGCGTCGACGACGGTGCCCAGCGGCCACGCGTGCGAGAGCTGTTGCGCGGCGGCCATCGGCGGCGGATCATGCCACGCGATGCGCATCGCGAGCGTCCGACCACCCGATGAGGAGGGCTCGACCGACGGGCTCGCCTGGAGCCTCTTCCTCCCGGACCGCCCGCCGAGCGGCGGGGTGGTCGTCCTCCACGGGGCGGATTCGCGCAAGGAGTCGCACCACGGCTTCGGCCGCGCGTGCCGCGAAGCGGGTCTCGCCGCGCTCTGCGCCGACCTCCGGGGTCACGGGGCGAGCGACGGGCCGATGGACGGCCGGATGGTCGACGACGTCGTCGTCCTCGCGGGCGCTCTCCGCGCAGAGCTCGAGTCCGCCGGCGCGCCGGACGCGCCGATCGCGCTGCGGGGCTCGAGCATGGGCGGCTACCTCGCCATCGTCGCCGCCGAGGAGGCGGGCGCGACGGCCGTCGTCGCGATCTGCCCGGCGACGCAGGACGGGCTGCGCCGGGGGCTCGACGGCGGCCGGTTCGACTTCCCGGCCGACGTCGCCGCCGTCACCGGCGTCCTCGGCGCCCACTCGCCCCTCGACGCGGTCGCGCGGCTGCCCGGGGGCGGAGCGCCGCTCCTCCTCCTCCACGCCGAGGCCGACGAGCAGGTGCCCGTCGAGCACTCGCGGGCCCTCCACGCCGCCGCGCCCGGCTCGCGTCTCGTCGTGGCCCCGGGCGGGCACCACCGCTCGGTGCAGCACGACGACGAGCTCGAGGGCGTCTCGGTGCGCTTCCTCTCCCGCGCGCTCAGGGCTGCGCGGTCGGGCTGACCCCGCGGAGCGCCGCTCCGAGCGCCCGCCCCGCCGACTCCGCTCCCTGCGCCACGCCCGTGCCGGTCTCCGAGACGGGATCGGCGAGCGCGGGGCTCACGGTCCCGCCGCCGTCGGCGGCACCGGCGGCGAGATCCGCGAGGCCTCCGGCGAGCGTCTCGGAGCCGTCCTCGACGACCTCCGCGAGGGCGGGGTCACCGGCGGCTCCCGCGGAGGCGGCGCCGCCTCCCGTCCCGGGAGCCGCGGCCTCCGGCTCCGCCGGCTCCCGCCCGGGAGACGGCGGGCCCGGACGCCAGTCACGCCGTCT
>NZ_JBLKKY010000067.1:0-23509 GCF_059438195.1 Paraconexibacter sp. | reverse complement strand
GTGCCGAGGTCGACGGCCATGTCGCGGCCGCCGAAGCCGGTGAGGTAGCTGAAGAAGCCCATTGTGAGGAAGGCCCGCCCGCACGGGACGGCGGGAACAGTCGCCGACTCGGCGCCCGCGGGTGCGGCTCAGTGTAGCGGAGCACCCCCGGCCCCCCGGCTCCGCGGCCGTCCGCGGGCGCTGCCTTGCAGCGTGCGAAAAGCGCTGCAAAATCGACACCCCGTCCAACCGTCCTCGCGCGTCCGGCGTGAGGACGACCGATATCTGCGAGTGTCCGCCCATGAGCCTCGGCGCCGTCGAACATCCGCTCGGCTCGGTTCCGCCACGGTCCGCGCCCTGCGTCGAGCTCATCACGAAGGTCGCCCATCGCGTCGCCGCCGAGACCGACGAGCTCGCCGAGAAGCTCGTCGACCGCGTCGCGGCGGAGGCGCCGGAGATCCGCGCACGCGACGACGTCCGCGAGGATCTCGTCCGGGTCGCGCGGGGGTGCCTCACGCTTCTCACCGCGATGACGCGCTCGTGGAGCGACCCGCGGAACGTCCCGCCGCCGCCCGAGGCCGTCGAGTGGTCGAGGAGCCTCGTGCGCCGCGGGCTCCCGATGGACTCGATCCTCAAGGCCTTCCGCGTCGGCCAGGCGGGCTACCGCGACGTCTGGCACCGGGAGCTGTGCACCGAGGAGGAGGACCCCGACGTCCTCTTCGAGGCTCTGCGGGCGACGTCGGCCTTCACGTTCGTGTGGATCGACGCGATCGTGGCCCCGCTCGCCGTCGCCTACCAGGCCGAGCGCGAGCGGAGCCTGCGCGGCGCGCACGCCCACCGCGTCGAGACGATCGACGCGCTTCTCTGCGGCGAGCTGGCCGACGCGCGCGTCGCGGGCCTGCGGCTCGGCTACGACATCGACCGGCCGCTCATCGGCTTCGTCGTGTGGTCCGAGGACGATCCGCAGGATCCGGCCCTCGAGCGCCTCGAGGAGCTCGCGGCCGCCGCCGCGCCGTCTCTCGGTGGCGCGCCGAGCGCTCGGCCGCTCCTCCACGGCGTGTCCCCCCGGCTCCTGTTCGGCTGGACCGCCTGCCACGAGGAGGGCGCGGTCGAACTCGACGACGCGGCGGAGAAGGCGCGCGCTCTCGGGGTCCGCGTCGGGGTCGGCGGTGCGGCCTCGGGGGCCGTCGGCTTCCGCGCCTCGCACGAGGAGGCGCTCGCTGCGCGCCGCGTCGCCCGGCTGCTGCGGACCTCCGCGCCGGTCGTGCGCTACGAGGACGTCGCCGTGACCGATCTCCTCACCCGCGATCCCGACGCCGCGCGCGCGGTCGCGAAGAGGGTGCTCGGGCCGCTCGCGCACCCCGACGAGAACTCGCGGCGCCTCCTGCACACGCTCCGGGTCTTCCTCGAGGAGGGCCAGTCCTACGCGCGCGCCGCCCGCCGCCTCGGCATCCACCAGAACACGATCGGGTACCGCGTGCACCGCGCTCTCGAGCTCACGGGTCACGGCGACGGAGACCCCCTCGAGCTGCGGGCCGCCGTCGAGCTCTCGCCGCTCCTCGAGGACGCCCCCGGCTGAGCACATCACGCGCTCGCCCGCCCGTGGAAACGACGGCGGGCGCGGCGGCACGTCGTCGGATCTCCAGCACGGACCCCGGCCTCCGCGGTCGATGATCTCCCCATGACCCCTTCCGACCGCACGATGCGCGTCAACGTGAGCGGCTACCCGGAGTCGGCGGACGCGGCCGCGCGCCACGCCGTCGCCGGCGAGGGCGCCGGCTGCGACGGCTGGTGGGCGACCGAGACGCGATTCGACCCGTTCCTCGCCTCCGCCATCGCCGTGGAGCGGACCGAGCGCCTCATGGTCGGCACCTCGATCGCCGTCGCCTTCGCCCGCAACCCGATGACCGTCGCGGTCCAGGCGAACGACCTCCAGATGCTGAGCGGAGGCCGCTTCGCCCTCGGCCTCGGCTCGCAGGTGAAGGCGCACATCGAGCGGCGCTACTCGATGACGTGGTCGAAGCCCGGCTCGCGCATGCGGGAGTTCGTCCACGCCGTGCGGGCGATCTGGGACGCGTGGGCCACGGGGCAACCGCTCGACTTCCGCGGCGACTTCTACACGCACACGATCATGACCCCGGTCTTCGATCCCGGCCCGAACCCCTGCGGTCCGCCCCCGATCCTGCTCGCCGCCGTGGGGCCCCGGATGACCGAGGTCGCGGGCGAGGTCGCCGACGGCTTCCTCTGCCACGCCCTGTCCTCCCCCCGCTCGCTCGAGGAGCTCACCCTTCCGGCGCTGCGTCGCGGTCGCGAGCGCGCCGGTCTCACCGACCTCGACGGCTTCCAGATCGACGGTCGGATCATGGTGATCACCGGCGAGACCGAGGAGGAGCGCGCCACGGCGATGGCGCAGGCGAAGCGCAAGATCGGCTTCTACGCCTCGACCGCGACGTACCGCCCGGTCCTCGAGGTCCACGGGTGGGGCGACCTCCAGCCGGTGCTCGCCGACCTCGCCCACCGAGGCGAGTGGGCGAAGATGGTCGACGCGGTCGACGACGAGGTCGTCATGACCTTCGCCGTCGTCGGGAGCCCCGAGGAGGCGGGGGCCGAGATCCGCCGGCGGTTCGAGGGCATCACGACGAGCGTCACGCTCTCGCCGCCCGACGTCGCCTCCGAGGCCGTGTGGGACGGCCTCATGCGGACCGCCGCCGCGGCCGTCGCCGCTCCGACCACGACCGTGCGGTAGCGCCCCCCGCCCGCCGACGGCGACCGGCGGGCCGGGCGCGGGGGTGCGCGCAGCGTCTTTTTGCACCGATTGGTGCGATCTGCGATCGTGGCGCCATGCAGGTCGCCGCGTCGCCCCTCCCGCATGGCTCCGTCCCCCCGCGGTCGGAGGCGTGCGCGGAGCTCGTCACCGTCGTCGCCGCCCGCATCGCCTGGCGGACCGACGAGCTCGCCGAGCTGCTCGTCGACCGGATCGCCGACGAGATGCCGGAGATCGGCGCCCGCGAGCACGTCCGCGAGGGACTCGTCGGCGTCGCGCGGGGCTGCGTGACGCTGCTCTCGGCGATGACGCGCTCCTGGAGCGACCCGCGGAGCGTCCCGCCGCCGCCCGAAGCCGTCGAGTGGTCACGGAGCCTCGTGCGCAGCGGGCTGCCCGTCGACGCCGTCCTGCGGACCTTCCGGCTCGGTCAGTCGGGCTACTGGGACGTCTGGCACCAGGAGCTCTCCGCCGTCGGCGACGACCCCGGCGTGCTCCTCGAGGCCCTGAGGGCGACGGCGGCGTTCACGTTCATCTGGGTGGACGCGATCATCGCGCCGCTCTCCGCCGCCTACGAGGAGGAGCACGAGCGCGTCGTGCGCGGCGAGCACGCCTTCCGCGTCGAGACGATCGAGGGGCTGCTCGAGGGCGAGATCTCCGACGCACGCCTCGCGAGCCTCCGCCTCGGCTACGACATCGAGCGCCCCCTCCACGCGTTCCACGTCTGGGCGGAGGACGACGCGCCCGCGGGTCCGGTCGCCGACCTCGAGGACGTCGCTCTCGCGGTCGCGGAGGTCCTCGCGCCCGACGGCGCCAGCCGCCCCCTCCTCCACCGGGTCTCGCCGCACCTCCTCCACGCGTGGGTCGCGCGCGCGGGCTGCGGCCCCGACGAGGCCTCGGGGATCGCCGAGCTCCTCGCCGGCCGCGAGGTGCGCGTCGCCGTCGGAGGGCCCGGGACCGGCGCGCAGGGCTTCCGCGAGGCGCACGCCGAGGCGAGCGGCGCCCGCCGGGTCGCGCGCCTCCTGTGCAGGGAGGCGACGGTGACGCGCTACGAGGACGTCGCGGTCGCCGACCTCCTCACCCGGGACCCCGACGCCGCCCAGCACCTCGCCCGGCGCGTCCTCGGGCCGCTCGCCGCCGAGGACGACGCCTCCCGGCGGCTCCTCGAGACCCTCCGGGTCTTCCTCGAGGAGGGCCAGTCCTACGTGCGCGCCGGACGACGCCTCGGCCTCCATCAGAACACGGTGGCCTACCGCGTGCGGCGGGCGACGACCCTCGCCGGGCAGGAGGACTCCGACCCGCTGCGCCTCCGGGCCGCCGTCGAGCTCTCGCCGCTGCTCGATGCCCGCACGGGCTCCTGATCCGCGCCGGAGGCCCCGCACCTCGAGGACATCGCGGTCGGTCCGGCAGCCGCCTCGTCGTCGCGACGAAGGTCCGCGCCGGCGCCCGTCGTTTTCCCCGAACCGGCCGCGGCCGGGACGATGAAGATGCGGGCATGGACTTCAGCTTCACCGACGAGCAGGACGCGTTCGCCGAGTCGATCGCCCGCTACGCGAACGACAGGATCGCGCCCCACTGCGCCGAGGACGACCGCCTGGAGCGCTTCCGGCGCGAGATCGTCGGCGAGATGGCCGAGCTCGGGCTCACCGGGCTGCGGATCCCCGAGCAGCACGGCGGCACCGGCTCGGACGCGGTGACGGCGGGGCTCGCGTGCGAGGAGCTGAGCAAGGTCGACCTCAACGCCGCCTACGTCATCCTCCTCCCCGCCCTCATCGGCGAGATCCTCACGAACGCCGCCTCGGCCGAGCAGGGCGCGGAGTGGCTGCCGCCGATCGCCGCGGGTGACGCGCTGCCGGCGTTCTGCCTCACCGAGCCCGACCACGGGTCCGACGCCGCCGCGCTCTCGATGCGCGCCGAGCGCGACGGCGACGACTGGCGGCTCACGGGCGAGAAGACCTCGATCAGCTTCGGGATGCAGGCCGACACCGCCCTCGTGTTCGCGCGCACGAGCGACGACGGCGCTCGCGGCATCACGGCGTTCTACGTCGACCTCGACGACCGCCACGTCCAGCGCTCGGCCTTCCGCGACCTCGGCAGCCGCTCGATCGGCCGGGCCTCGCTCGCGTTCGACGGCCACCTCGCGCCCGCCACCTCCGTCGTCGGCGGCGTCGGAGAGGGCTTCATCCGGTGCATGCAGGGATTCGACTACTCGCGCGCGCTCATCGGCCTCATGTGCCTCGGCTGCGCACGCGGCGCCCTCGACGAGGCCCTCGACTACAGCCGCGAGCGCATCGCGTTCGGCGAGCCGATCAGCCGCCATCAGGGCATCGCGTTCCCGCTCGTCGAGCAGCTCACCCTCATCCGCGGCGCGCGCCTCCTCTGCTACGAGGCGCTCTGGCGCAAGGACCGGGGCCTGCCCCACGCCCTCGAGGCGAGCATGGCGAAGTGGTGGGCGCCGAAGCAGTCGACCGAGGCGATCCACCAGGCCCTCCTCACCTTCGGCCACACCGGCTACAGCGAGGAGGTCTCGCCCGGCCGCCGCATGCGCGACACGATCGGGCTCGAGATCGGCGACGGCACCGCGCAGGTCGCGAAGCTCGTCGCGGCGCGCGAGCTCCTCGGACGGGCCTACGCGCCGTAGCCTCGCAGGGCCCAGTGAACCGTCGACACCGTCAACCTGGAGAAACCTCGTGAGCACCCCGCCCAACCTCGCCCCGGGCCTCGCCGGCATCGGCGTCATGGTCCCGAACATCGACGCCTTCCGCGTCTCGCCCCCCGTCCTCGACCTCGGCGTCCAGGCCGAGGAGTGCGGCTTCGACTCCGTGTGGCTCGGCGACCACCTGCAGTTCCACGCGCCCGTTCTCGAATCCGCGTGCACGATGGCCGCGCTCGCCGCCAGGACCGAGCGCGTGCGTCTCGGGTTCGGGGTCATGCTCGCCGCGCTGCGCCCGCCGGCCTGGATCGCGAAGCAGGTGGCGACGATCGACGCGTTCGCCCCCGGTCGGGTCGTCCTCGGGATCGGGGTCGGCGGCGAGAACCCCGCGGAGTTCGCCGCCGCCGGGGTCCCGCACCAGGAGCGCGGCCGCCGCGTGGACCGCGCCATCGACGTCGTCACGCGGCTCCTGCGGGGCGAGGCGGTCGACGAGCCCGACCACCGCTTCCCCGTCAGCTGCCGCATGCTCGAGCCCGTGCCCGAGCGGATGCCGCCGATCGTCGTCGGCGGGCGCTCGCGCAAGGCGCTCGAGCGCGTGGCGCGCGTCGCCGACGGCTGGCTGTCGGTGTGGCGGACGCCCTCGGAGATCGCCGGTGACGGCGCGCTCATCGGCGAGCTCGCCGCCGAGCACGGCCGCCCCGCGCCGGCCCGCAACGTCCTCCTCTTCGCGCACGTCGACGACGACAGGTCGCGCGGCCGCCGCGAGGTCGAGGCGTTCATGGCGGGCCAGTACTCGATGCCGTTCGAGAAGGTCGAGCGCTACACCGCGCTCGGGGGCGCCGACGACGTCGCCGAGCACGTCGCGGAGCTCTTCGCGGCGGGCGTCGACGGCGTGGCCTTCGTCCCGGCCGGCCGGGACGCGGCGACCCAGATCGACCGGCTCGCAGAGGTGCGCGCCCGGATCCACGCGCACGCCGGCCCCCACGAGGAGGGCGCTGCTCAGCCCGCGATCAGCCCGGGCCAGATGTCGAGGAGCAGCGCGAGCGGGAGCCCGACGACGTTGGAGTAGTCGCCGTCGATCGAGCGCACCAGCGCGCCGCCCGACTCCTGGATCGCGTACCCCCCGGCGCGCCCGCGCCACTCGCCGGTCGCGACCGACCAGTCGATGAGGCGGCTGTCGAGGTCCCGGAACGTGACGCGCGTCGTCGCGGTCTCGATGTGCTCGTGGCCGTCGGTGTCGATGAGCGCGAGCCCGCTCACGACGGAGTGGGTGCGGCCCGAGAGCGCGCGCAGCGTCTCCCGCGCCGCCTCCTCGTCGGCGGGCTTGCCGTGGATCCGCCCGTCGAGGGCGACGACGGTGTCGACGCCCAGGACCGGCAGCTCCACCGGGCGCCCGTCGGGCGTGGGGACCCGCGCGATCGCCCGCGCCTTCATGAGGGCGTTGTGGGCGGCGACCTCCACGGGGACGCCGGTCTCCTGCTCGTCCACGTCGGCGGGCAGGACGACGAAGGGGACGCCGATGCGCGTGAGGATCGCGCTGCGCTGCGGGGAGGCGGAGGCGAGGACGACGACGGGCTCGGCACCGGGGGCGGGCTCGGCGCCCTCCTCCTCCTCGCCGTCGCTCACAGCTCGGGGAACCAGATGCCGATCTCGCGCTCGGCGGACTCCGGGGAGTCGGAGCCGTGGACCATGTTCTCGCCGACGAGGAGGGCGTAGTCCCCGCGGATGGACCCCGTGGCGGCCTCGATCGGGTTCGTCGCGCCGATGATCTGCCGGGCGGCCTTGATCGCCTCGGTGCCGGACAGGACCATCGCGACGAGCGGGCCGGAGGTGATGAACTCGACGAGCTCCCCGAAGAACGGGCGCTCCTTGTGCTCGGCGTAGTGCGTCTCGGCCGTCTCGCGGGGGGTGCGGACGAGCTTGAGCGCCTCGATCGTCAGGCCCTTGCGCTCGAAGCGGGCGACGATCTCGCCGGTGAGGCCGCGCGCGAACGCGTCGGGCTTGACGAGGATGAGGGTCCTCTCCATTGACGTCTCTCCTTGAGGGGGTCGGGGGCTACTGTGCGGATGCCTGCTGCTGCTGCGCCGTCTCCCGGCGCCGGCGGCGGCGCGGCGTCTTGCCGGGGATCTCGCTCTCGCAGTACGGGCAGAGCTTCCACTCGGGGTCGAGGGGCTTCGCGCACGTCTGGCATGCGTCCTTCAGCTTCCGCAGGCACGACGGGCAGCGGAGGAAGTCCTTCTCGACCTCGTAGTCGCAGTGCGGGCAGAGGAAGTAGTTGAGCTGATGGAGCCGCGCCTCGGCCGCCTGCATCTCGAGCTCGCGCTCGCGCACGTCGTCGAGGTACTCCGGAGGCCGGACGATCATGTACACGATCGTCCCGACGAACGGGAAGAGCGCCGCCGCGGTCGCGCAGCCGATGAGCATCGGATCGGCGATCCGCCGGCGCGCATCCGAGTACGTGTAGTACACGAGGGCGAGCCAGACGACGACGAGGAAGAGGACGAGGAGCTGGACCGCCGTGTTGAGCGGCCCAGGGTCGATCCCGAAGATGGCGAGCGGCGCGGGCATGGAAATCCTGGGGAAGCCTACCCGGCGAGGTTCGCCGTGAGCCCCGCGCCCCCTGCACGACGGCGCGCGGGCGCCCGGAGCCCAGCGCCCTTCCCGGCTCCGGATCCGGCGTCCACGCCTACAGGTACTGGCGTCCGAACACGTATCCGATCCCGAAGAACACGAGGATGACGAGCGCGACGAGGATCGCGACGGCGGCGATCATCGCGAACACTGAGGGTCCGTCGGGATCCATCTGACCGCAGCGTACCGGGACACGTCCCGCGACGAGGTGCGTCGGAACGGGCCCGGCCGCCGGTGTCATTCCGACACGCCTCGGCGGGGGCGGGTCAGAAGCGGGAGCGGGTCGAGGCTCCGCTCCCGCCCTCCAGGTCGCGGACGAGCGAGGTCGTGCCGGTGACGAGGACGGCCCCGCCGGCCCCGGCGAGGACACGGGCGCGGGCGACCGCCGCGGAGGGGTCGTCGACGGCCTCGACCTCACCGGCCCCGGCTCGGGCCGCCGCGGCAGCCACGGCCTCGGCCGACAGCGACCGCGGGTTGCGGGTCCGCGTCGCGACGATGCGCGAGCAGCGTGCGGCGAGCGGCTCGAGGATCGTCGCGGGGTCCTTGTCGTCGAGGAGCGCGACGACCGCGACGACCTCGCGACGACCGACGACGCCGTCGAGGTCACCGAGGAGGGCCTCGACCGCCTGGGCGTTGTGCGCGGCGTCGACGACGGTGAGCGGCTCGCGGGCGATCGGCTCGAGCCGGCCGCGCAGCGGCAGCAGCGCCCCCGCCGCGCGCAGGAGCTCGCCGTCGCCCGGGGCCGCGTCACCGAGCAGCGCCCGCGTCGCCGCGAGGGCCGTCCCGAGGTTCGCGCGCTGGAACGCCGGCGTGCCCGGGGCGTCGTGCGGCGGGACCGGCCGGGCCTCGACGAGCCGGGCACCACGCTGCGCGACGGTCGCGCGGGCCATGTCGGCGGCGACGCCGGGGAGTCCCGGCCCGACGACGAGGGTGCCGCCCTCCTCGACGATCGCGAGCTTCTCCGCCGCGATCTCCTCGAGCGTCTCCCCCAGCCACGCCTGATGATCGAGGCCGACGCTCGTGAGCACCTGCACGTCGGTGCGCACGGCGTTCGTCGCGTCGAGCCGGCCACCGAGCCCGCACTCGAGGACCCTCGCGCCGACGGGCGCGCGATCGAAGGCGACGAGGGCGATCGCGGTGAGGACCTCGAACTGGCCGGGCCCGTCCTCGAGGCGGTCGGCCGCGCGCCGGACCTCCTCGGCGCACGCGGCGAACGTCCCCTCGTCGAGCGGCTCCCCGGCGATCCTCACGCGGTCGGCGAACGTCGCGACGTGCGGGCTCACGTAGGCGCCCGTCCGCAGGCCGGCCGCGCCGAGCATCGCGGCGCACAGCAGCGTCGTCGACGACTTCCCGTTCGTCCCCGCCACGTGGACGGTCGGCGGCCCCGCCGCGTCCTCGCCGAGCCCGAGCGCCGCGAGCACGGCGCGCATGCGGTGCAGCCCGGGGCGGATCCCCGCGTTCTCGAGCGCGAGGATCCAGCGGTCGGCGTCGCCCACCGCTACGCGCTCTCCAGCTCCCGCAGCTCCTCGCCGAGGCGCTCGAGCTTCGACCGCTCGGCCTCGACGACCTCGGCGGGAGCCTTCGCGACGAAGCCGTCGTTGGCGAGCTTGCCCTCGGCCCGCGCGATCTCCTTGCGCACGACGGCGATCCGGTCGTCCCGCTTGCGCGCCTGCTCCGCGGGATCGACGTCCTCGCTCGCGAGCACCTCGACGAGCCCGCCCGGGACCGGCACCGTCGCCGCCGCCTCGCCGTCGGCGACCCACTCGACGCGGGCGAGCCGCGCGACGAGCGCGGCGGGCCCCTCGTCGAGCGGCGCCCTCAGCCGCGCCGGGATCGTCGCGCCCGGCCGGACGCCGGCGCCGTCGCGGAAGCCGCGCAGCGCCTGGACGGACTCGATCACGGCCCCGAGGGCCTCCTCAGCGGCGGGATCGCGCAGCGACGGGTCGGCGGGCGCCACCTGCGTCGCCGCGAGGAGCGTGCCGTCCGTGCCGGGCAGGTGCGACCACAGCTCCTCGGTGACGAACGGGATGAACGGGTGCGCGGTCGCGAGGGTCTCGCGGAGGACGTGGAGGAGCGTCGCGGCGAGGTCCTCGTCGACCTCGCGCGCCTTCACGAGCTCGACGTACCAGTCGCACAGCTCGCCGTAGACGAAGTCGTAGAGGCCGAGCGCCGCCTTCGAGAAGTCGAAGTCGGCGAGGAGGGCGGCGGTGTCCTCCTGGAACGCCGTGAGGCGGGAGAGGATCCAGCGGTCCTCGACCGCCGTCGGGCGCGCGGCGGGCGTCGCCTCGACGCCGCTCGAGCGCAGCCGCAGGAGGACGAAGCGCGAGGCGTTGAAGAGCTTGTTCGCAAGCTGCTGGCCCTGCTGGACGCGCTCCTCGCTGAAGCGCACGTCCTGGGTCGAGCTCATCGCCAGGAGCCCGAAGCGCAGCGCGTCGGCGCCGTAGGCGGGGAACTCGCCCGCGTCGGCGCCCTCCTTCGGCGCGAACACCGGCGGCCGGGGCCCGCCCGCGATGAGGTCCAGCGGGTCGATGCCCGTGCCGAGGGACTTGCTCATCCGGCGCCCGTCGGGCGCCTGGATGACCGAGTGGATGTAGACGTCGCGGAACGGCACGTCGCCGCGGAACCGCAGGCCCATCATCACCATCCGCGCGACCCAGAGGAAGAGGATGTCGCGCGCCGTCGAGAGGACGTCCGTCGGGTAGAACGCCTGGAGACGGGCGTCGTCCTCGTCCGGCCACCCGAGCGTCGCGAACGGCCACAGCGCCGAGCTGAACCACGTGTCGAGGACGTCGGGGTCGCGCGTCCACCCCTCACCCTCCGGGGCCTCCATGCCGACGAAGGTCTCCTCGTCGCGGTACCAGACCGGCAGCTGGTGCCCCCACCACAGCTGGCGGCTGATGCACCACGGCCGGATGTTCTCCAGCCACTCGACGTACCGGCGGGCCTGCGACTCGGGGTGGATCCGGACGCGGCCGTCGCGGACGGCGTCGATCGCGGGCCGCGCGAGCTCGTCCATCCGCATGAACCACTGCAGCGAGATGAGCGGCTCGATCCGCTCGCCGGAGCGGTGCGAGAAGGGCACCGTGTGCGCGTAGGGCTCCTGTCCGCGCAGGAGGCCCTGCTCCTCGAGGGCGGCGACGACGCGGTCGCGCGCCTCGAGGACCGGGAGCCCGGCGAACGCGCCGGCGTCGCCGGTCATCCGGCCCTCCTCGTCGATGACGACGATCTCCTCGAGCCCGTGGCGGCGACCGATCTCGAAGTCGTTGGGGTCGTGGCCCGGCGTGATCTTGAGGCAGCCGGTCCCGAAGTCCGTCTTCACGTACTCGTCGGCGATGACCTCGAGCTCGCGGCCGACGAGCGGGAGCGTCACCGTGCGGCCGATGAGATGGGCGAAGCGCTCGTCCTCCGGATTCACGGCGACCGCCGTGTCCGCGAGCATCGTCTCCGGGCGGACCGTCGCGACGGCGACCTCGCCGGAGCCGTCGGAGAGCGGGTAGGCGATCTCGTAGAGCGTGTCGGTGACCTCGCGCTCCTCGACCTCGAGGTCGCTGATCGCCGACCGCGAGCCGGGGTCCCAGTTGACCATGTAGTGGTCGCGGTAGATGAGGCCGTCCTCGTAGAGCGCGGCGAAGACCTCGAGGACGGCGCGCGCGTAGCCCTCGTCGAGCGTGAAGCGCTCGTCGTCGTAGTCGCACGACGCGCCGAGCCGCTCGTACTGGCCGATGATCGTCCCGCCGTACTTCTCGCGCCACTCCCACACGCGGCGCGTGAACTCCTCGCGGCCGACCTCCTCCCGGCTCGTCCCCTCGCTGCGCAGGAGCTTCTCGACCTGGGTCTGCGTGGCGATGCCCGCGTGGTCGGTGCCGAGGATCCACTTCGCGCGGCGGCCCCGCATGCGGTGCCAGCGCACGAGCGCGTCCTGGATCGCGCCGTTGAGCGCGTGGCCCATGTGGAGCGCCCCCGTGACGTTCGGCGGCGGGATCGCGATCGAGTAGTTCTCCTCGGCGGTCCCCTCGGGCTCGGGGTGGTGGAGGTGCGAGTCGAGCCAGCGGCGCGCGATGCGCGGCTCCGCCTCGGCGGGCTCGTAGCGGGTCCGGTCCTCGAGGTCGCTCATCGAGGCGCGGAGTCTACGTGCGCACGCGCGCCGTCCGCGCGCCCGCGGGCGCTCGGTGCTACCGGCGCCGGCGCCCGCCGCGGACGAACGGCGCGAGCTCGCGCGCGAGGCCGGAGAGGTCGAGGCGGCCGAGGAGGAGCTTCACCTCGTCCTGCTCGCGACGGCTGAGGTTGGCGGGCCGGCCGCGCGACTTGCGCAGCAGTCGCAGCAGGCGGTCGCGGTCGGCGGGTGCCAGGGTCTTCCAGCGCGCGTTGGCGGCGAGACCGGCCTGCGCGACGACGATCCAGGGGATGGACCGCAGGCGCCGGAGCTTCGGCATCGGGCCGAGGTCGCGGCTACGCCGACTCGGCGGCCGGCGGAGCGTCCTCGTCGGACGGCGCGGCCTCGGTGACGAGGGTCGGTGCGCGCCCGGTCTCGATCGTCTCGCGGGTGACGACGCACTTCTTCACGTCGCGCCGCGAGGGGAGCTCGAACTGCACGTCGAGGAGCGTCTCCTCGATGATCGAGCGCAGGCCGCGGGCGCCCGTCTCGCGCTCGAGCGCCTTGTCGGCGACCGCGTTGAGCGCGTCGTCGGAGAAGACGAGCTCGATGCCGTCGAACGAGAAGAAGCGCTGGAACTGCTTGACGAGCGCGTTGCGCGGCTCGGTGAGGATCGTGATGAGGTCGTCGCGGCTGAGCTGGTGGACGGCGCTCATCACCGGGAGGCGGCCGATGAACTCGGGGATGAGCCCGTAGTTCACGAGGTCCTCGGGGAGGCACCGGGCGAAGATGTCGCCGTCCTCACCGCGCTCGGCGCGCTCCATCGACGCGCCGAAGCCGACGCCCTTGTTGCCGATCCGCTGCTCGATGACCTTGTCGAGGTTCGCGAACGCTCCGCCGCAGATGAAGAGGACGTTCGTCGTGTCGATGGACAGGAACTCCTGGTGCGGGTGCTTGCGCCCGCCCTGCGGCGGCACGGAGGCGGTCGTGCCCTCGAGGATCTTGAGGAGCGCCTGCTGCACGCCCTCGCCGGAGACGTCGCGCGTGATCGACGGGTTGTCGGCCTTCCGGGCGATCTTGTCGACCTCGTCGATGTAGATGATCCCGGTCTCCGCCTTCTTCACGTCGTAGTCGGCGGCCTGGATGAGCTTCAGCAGGATGTTCTCGACGTCCTCGCCGACGTACCCGGCCTCCGTGAGCGCGGTCGCGTCGGCGATCGCGAACGGGACGTTGAGGATCCGCGCGAGCGTCTGCGCGAGGAGCGTCTTGCCGCAGCCGGTCGGCCCGAGGAGCAGGATGTTCGACTTCTGCAGCTCGATGTCCGCGTCGGACGACTGCATCATCTGCACGCGCTTGTAGTGGTTGTACACCGCCACGGACAGCGCGCGCTTCGCCTCGTCCTGCCCGACGACGTAGTCGTCGAGGACCGAGTAGATCTCCTTCGGCTTCGGGAGGTTGTCGAGGTCGAACGACGGAGGAGCGGTGAGCTCCTCGTCGATGATCTCGTTGCAGAGGTCGATGCACTCGTCGCAGATGTAGACGCCCGGCCCGGCGATGAGCTTCTTCACCTGCCGCTGCGACTTCCCGCAGAAGCTGCAGAGGAGCTGTTCGTTCGAGTCGGTCGGACGAGCCATGGTGCCTTCTCCTGTCCGTCGCCGCGTCGCCGGCTAGTGCTCGGCGATCACCCGGTCAATGATGCCGTACTCCTTGGCCTCTTCCGAGGACATGAAGTAGTCGCGCTCGGTATCGGCCTTCACCTTCGCGATGTCCTGGCCGGAGTGCTTCGCGATGATCTCGTCGAGCTTCGCGCGGAGCTCGATGACCTCCTTCGCGTGGATCTCGATGTCCGACGCCTGGCCCTGGAACCCCGAGGAGACCTGGTGGATGAGGACCTTCGCGTTCGGCAGCGCCATGCGCTTGCCCGGCGCGCCGCCCGAGAGGAGGAGCGCGCCCATCGACATCGCGATCCCGACGCAGATGGTCTGCACGTCGGGCTTGATGAACTGCATCGTGTCGTAGATCGCGAGGCCCGCGTAGACCGAGCCGCCCGGCGAGTTGATGTAGAGCGAGATGTCCTTCTCGGGATCCTCGCTCTCGAGGTGGAGGAGCTGCGCGACGATGAGGTTCGCGATCTGGTCGTCGACGGGCGTGCCGAGGAAGATGATCCGCTCGCTGAGGAGGCGGCTGTAGATGTCGAACGCGCGCTCTCCGCGCGACGTCTGCTCGACGACCATCGGGACCAGGGGACTCATGTTCCTCGCTTCTGTTTCGCTCGAGACGCCGGATTCCTCCCGCGGCCGTCGGAACTCGATCAGCCGGCGAGGTCGGGCTAGCCTAGCAACGGCCGTCCGTCGCCCCTCGGGCCTGTCGTCGGCGCGGCGGCCCGGGTCTTGAGAGCGCCGTCGGCGACCGGGCGGACGCGGTGCGGCGTCCGCCCCGCCTGCTACTCGCCCGCGTCGTCGCCCGCCGGCTCCTCCGCCGGAGCGGGGACGGCGGTCGCGTGCTCGACGACGAGGTCGAGCGCCTGACGCTGAGCGAGGTCCTCCTTGAGGTCCCCGATGCGGCCCTGCTTCTCGATCTGCTTGCGGAGCTTCTCGGGCGTCGTGTTCTGCTGCGCCGCCGGCTCCTGGAGCGCGTCGAGCACGTCGCCGTCGGACGGCTCGATCGACTCGGCCTCGACGATCGCCGCGATGACGGCCTCGCGCTTGAGGCCCTGCTCGGCGTCCGGCTTGGTCTCGGCGATCGAGTCCTCCTCGGACTTGCCCGAGATCTGGAGGTAGATCTCCTTCGAGATCCCCTGGTGCGAGAGCGAGTGCATCATGCGCTCGAAGAGCTCCTTCGCACGGGCCTCGACGAGCGGCTCGGGCACCTCGACGGTCGCCTCGGCGACGACCGCGTCGAGCGCCGCCTCGCGGAACTCGTTCTCGACCCGCTGCTCGGCGCCCTCGGCGAGCTTCCGCGCGATGTCCTCGCGCAGCTCGGTGAGCGTGTCGAACCCGGCGGCGTCGGAGGCGAAGTCGTCGTCGATCTCGGGGAGCTCCTTCGCCTTCACCTCCTTCACCGTGATGGCGAACTCGGCGGGCTTCCCGGCGAGGTGCTCGGCCTGGTAGTCCTCGGGGAACGTCACCTCGATCGTCCGCTCCTCACCGGCGGTCGCGCCGACGAGGCCGTCCTCGAAGCCGGGGATGAGCTGGCCCGAGCCGAGCTCGACCATCTGGTCGCGGCCGGCTCCGCCCTCGAAGAGCTCGCCGTCGACCTTGCCCTCGTAGTCCATGACGACGAAGTCGCCCTGCTGGGCCGCGCGCTCCACGGTCTCGAGGCGCGCCATGCGCTCACGGAGCTGCTCGACCTCCGCGTCGATCTGCTCGTCGGTCGGCTTGGCGTCGCGCTTCGGGGCCTCGACGCCCTTGTAGGTGCCGAGCGTCGCGGTCGGGCGCACGCCGATCTCGATCGTGAACGCGAGGTCCTCGCCCTCGCCCGGGAGGTCGCCGAGGTCGATCGACGGGTCGCCGACCGGCACGACGCCCGAGGCGTCGAGCGCCGCGAGGTACCACCGTGTGAGCGAGTCGCGCACCGTCTCGTCGAGGACCGTCTCGCGCCCGAGCTGCTTCACGACGAGCGCGGGCGGCACCTTCCCCTTGCGGAAGCCGGGGATCCGGAAGTCCTTGCCGAGCTTGCGGGCGGTCTGCTCGATCCGCCGGGTGATCTCCCCGGCCGGGACCTGCGCCTCGATCTTCACCCGGCTCTCGGGCAGCTCGGTGACGGTGGCGGTGACGGTGTCGGTGCTGGCGGCCATTGAACAGCGAACGGTAGTCGCTTTGGCCCTCGCGGCGCGGTGCGGACCCCCGCGCCGTATCGTCGCGGTCGCCGATGCCCCGCGCCCACCCCCTCTCCCCCGCCGAGCGCGTCCTCGCCCGGGTCCTCACCGGGCCGCTGGGCCACCTCTACGCCGGGGTCGCCGACTGGTCCACGCTCGCCGTGCGCCTCGGGACGGCGGCCGCGCGCCGCCGACGCGCGGAGGGCGCACGCCCGCGGCTCAGCGCTGCAGCGCGAAGAGCGGCCACTCGCCGGGGACGCCCTTGAGCGACCGGAAGCCGCGGTCCTCGAACCGCAGGCCCGAGCCGACGACGGTCCCGTAGGTCGTCCCGGACACGAGCACCTCGCCCGCGCTCGCGAGCGCGCCGACCCGGGCGGCGATGTGCACGGCCATCCCGCCGACGTCGCCGCCGATGCGCTCGCACTCCCCGGTGTGCAGGCCGGCGCGGATCGGGACGCCGAGGCCGCGCGTCGCCTCGACGATCGCGTCCGCGCAGCGGACCGCGTGCGAGGGCGGGCCTTCGAACACCGCGAGGAAGCCGTCGCCCGTCGTCTTCACCTCGCGCCCGCCGTGGCGGCCGAGCTCGCGCCGCGTCGCCGCGTCGTGCTCGGCGAGGAGGTCGCGCCAGCGGGCGTCACCGAGCCGGGCGGCGGTCGGCGTCGCCTCGACGACGTCGGTGAAGAGGACGGTGAGCAGCTCGCGGTGCGCGCGTCCCGTCCGGCCTCCGGTGAGGAACTCCTCGATCTCGCCGACGAGCGCCTCGGCGTCACCGGCGGCCGGGAGCGAGTCGATGCCCGGCAGCTCGACGAGGCGGGCGCCGTAGATCCGGTCGGCGGCGAAGCGCGAGTGGCGGATGTCGATGAGGCGGTCGCCCGTGCGGTGGACGAGCAGCGCGGGGACGCGCACGTGCTCGAGGAGGTCGCGGACGTCGGCACGCTGGAAGCGGGTGAGCGCGTCGCGGAAGCGCCCCGGGCTCGCGGAGGAGCGCTCGAGGCGGCCGAGCCAGGCCCGCAGGCGCTCGTCCTCGGCGAGGCTCGGTGCGATGCGCTCGACGTTGACGCCCGTCCCCCAGCGCCCGAGCACGTCCTGGGCCTGCTCGTCGCGCTCCGCGTCGGTCTGCGCCCACTCATATCCCTCGTCGGCGAGCGTCCGGTACATGCAGGCGTAGAGGACGAGCGCGCTGACGCGCTCGGGATGCGCGACGGCGGTCTGGACGCAGAGCGGGCCGCCCGCGGCGTAGCCGAGCATGACCGCGCGGTCGCTGTCGATCGCATCGAGGACCGCGAGCACGTCGGCGATCTCCGCCTCGAGCGGGACGTCGGGCGCGGCCGGGTCGGACATGCCGAGGCCGCGCCGGTCGATGAGCACGACCCGGCCGAAGTCCGTGAGGCGCTCGACGAAGCGCTGGACGAGTGGGGACTCGGTGATGACCTCGACGTGCGAGATGAGCCCCGGGAGGAAGACGAGATCGTGCGGGCCGTCCCCGAGGACGCGATAGGCGATCGTCGTCTCGTCGGCGCTGCGCGCATACCGTGGGCCCGTGTCCTCCACCGAGGGCGATGCTACCCCGCGCCCGCGGGCGCGCCGAGCCGCTCCCGCGCGGCGGCCGCCGGGGGCCGGACCGCCAGGACGCGCACGCGCACGCCGTCGCGCGGTGCGAGCGTGATCCCGCGCAGCACGACCGGGTCGGGACGTGCGGAGACCGCCTCGAGATCGGTGCGCGCGACGACGACGCGCAGCACCTCGGCGAGCTCGGCCTGCGCGAGCGACGCGCCGATGCAGCGGCGGATCCCGCCGCCGAACGGCAGCCAGGCGTACGACTCGGCCTCGCCCTCGAGGAACCGGTCCGGCCGGAACGTCGACGGGTCGGGGTAGAGGTCGGCGCGACGGTGGACGAGCGCGATCGCCGGGTAGACCTTCACGCCGGCGTCGAGCCGGTGGCCCGCGACCGTGCGGGGGCGCGTCAGCGTCCGCTCCGCGGCGTCGATGACCGGCCGCAGCCTGAGGGTCTCGTGGCCGACGGCGTCGAGGCGCGCGTCGGCCTCGGGCCCGTCGAGGCTCTCGCGGAGGCGGGCGAGCTCGGCGGGGTGGCGCAGCAGCAGCTCGACGGCGAAGGCGAGCGCGGTCGCCGTCGTCTCGTGGCCCGCGGCGAGCATCGTCATGAGCTCGTCGCGCAGCTCGGCATCGGTGAGAGCGCGGCCCTCCTCGTCCCGCGCCCGCAGGAGGAGCGACAGGACGTCCTCGCGCCCCTCGAGGTCCTCGCCGCGCCGGCGCCGGATCTCCTCGTGCAGGAGGGCGTCGGCGACCCGCAGGCGCCGCACCATCCTCCCCCACGGGCTGCGCGGCCCGAGGTCGCGCCGGATCCAGCCAGGGACGAGGAGGAGGCTCGAGGCGTCGAGGACGGCGCCGAGCGCGCGCTGCAGCCGCGCCACGCGATCGGGCGCGGTGACGCCGAAGACGAGGCGGGCGATGACCTCGAACGTGAGCGCGCGCATCCGCTCGCGGACGACGATCTCGCTCCCCGGCCGCCACGTGGACACCTCGCGCTCGGCGACGTCGCCGATGACCTCGCGGAAGCCGCGCACGCGCGAGCCCTGGAACGGCGGGAGCAGCAGGCGGCGCTGGCGGAGGTGCTCCGGCCCGTCGAGGACGAGCACGGAGCGCTCGCCGAGCACCGGTGCGAGGAACGCGTTCGCCTCGCCGGCGAGGAGATCGGACTGGTCGCCGGTCATGAGCTCGCGGATCGCGTCGGGGTCGGCGACGTAGACGCCGGTCCCGAAGCCCGTGAACCGGACGGTGAAGACGTCGCCGTAGCGGGCGTGCCAGCCCAGCAGCGCGTCGAGCGGACGGTGCGCGAACCGCGCCGTCGTCCACGGGGAGGGTCCGCGGGGGCCGGGCGGGAGGGTCACGCGCCGGAGGCTAGCGCGCGCCGCGCACCGGCCCGCGCTCGAGCTGGCGCAGCGCCGAGCGCGCCGCGTTGTGCCCGCCCATGCCATGGACGCCCGCCCCGGGGGGCGTCGCGGCCGAGCAGATGCAGACGCCCGGGATGCCCGTCGCGTACGGGTCGAGCGCGAGGCGCGGGCGGAAGGCGATCTGCCACGCGGTGTTCGCGCCGGTGATGATGTCGCCGCCGAGGTAGTTCGGGTTGTAGTCCTCCCAGGCCGTCGTCCCGCGCGTCACGGTCGCGACGATGCGGTCGCGCAGGCCCGGGGCGAACCGCTCGATCTGGTCGAGGAGCGCCTCGGTCGCGTCGCCGTCGTAGCCGCTCGGCACGTGGGCGTAGGCCCACACCGGATGGACGTCACCCGCCGAGCGCGACGGATCGGCGACGTGCTGCTGGGCGACGAGGACGCAGGGACGCTCCGGCATCCGCCCGCGGTTGATCTCGCGCTCGGCGTGCGCGAGCTCCTCGAACGAGCCGACGGCGTGGACGGTCCCCGCCTTGCGGACGTCGGCGTTCGTCCACGGGACGCCGCCCTCGACGGCGAGGTCGACCTTGAAGGCGCCGGGCCCGTGGCGGTAGCGCCGGTAGGCGCGCGCGACCCGCGCGGGCAGGCGATCGCCCGCGATGTCGGCGACCGCCGACGGCGCGAGATCGAGGAGGACGACGTCCGCGCCGGAGAGCTCGTCGAGCGCGGTCACCCGGCGGCCGGTCTCGATCGCGCCGCCGTGCTCCGCGAGGTCGGCGGCGAGGGCGTCGGTGATCGCTCGCGAGCCGCCCTTGGCGACCGGCCACCCGCCGTGGTGGCAGGCCGTGATGAGCGCCATGCCGACCGCCGAGCTCATCGGCGCGTGGAAGGGGGCGAGCGCGTGCGCGGCGACGCCCCCGAACAGCGCTCGTGCCTGCGGGGTGCGGAAGAGGCGGCCGAGGACGGCCGCCGGGAGCGCGGCGGGGATCCCGAAGCGCGTGAGCCGCAGCGGGTGCCGCGGAACGTGGAGGACGGGCTCTACGAGGTCCTCGTTGAGCTCCTCGAAGCCGGCCGACGGCCGCCCGAAGACCGCCTTCCACCTCCGGCCGTCGGGACCGAGCCCCGCCGCCGTGTCGTCGATCGACCGCCGCAGGACCCCCGCGGTGCCGTCGTCGAGCGGCTGGGCGCAGTCGACCTCGAAGCGGCACCACTCGAGGCCGTGGCGCTCGAGGCCGAGCGAGCGCAGGAACGGCGACACCGCCCCCATGGGGTGGATCGCCGAGCAGTGGTCGTGGAGCAGACCGGGGAGCGTGAGCTCCGAGGTCCGCGTGCCTCCGCCGATCGTGTCCGCCGCCTCCAGCACCGTCACCCTCAGCCCGGCTCGGGCGAGGGCGACGGCGCCGGCGAGTCCGTTGGGACCGGACCCGACGACGAAGGCGGTCGCGGTCAAGCGGGCGTCGGCGCCCGGTCGGCCGCCTCCGCCGCGGAGTCGGACCTGCCCTCGCGCGAGTACGTCACCTGGACCGGGAACTCGTAGGTGAGGTCGAGCCACGGCTGGCGCTCGATCATGTCCCTCACCTTCACGACGCCCTCCTCGAGGAGGCCCTCCGCCGCGTCGTAGATGCGGTAGCGCTGCTCCTGCACCTGGATCGGCTGGGACTCGAGGCAGATGATTCGCAGCTCACCGGGCTCGTAGTGCATCTGCTCCTGGACGGCGGCGAGGAGCTGCTCGTTGTGGAAGTGGCCGTCGCCGAAGTTCCAGCCGACGGTCGCGCCGGTGAGGAACTCGCCCTCGCGCACCTTGTAGGCCTCGACGTCGCCGTCCTGCGCGGCGTGCGGGAGCAGGCCGTTGAGCGCGCGGCCGTGCGGATGCATCGCCCGGAAGGCGAGCGCCTTCGTGAGGAAGATCTCCGCCGTGTCCTCGTCGTAGAGGGTCGCGAGCTGCTTGGCGACGAGCGGCGAGCTCTTCTTCACCGTCGCGTCGAAGCGCTCCTCGGCCTGGGTGTCCCGGCGGAACAGCCACTGGCTCGTCGCCCAGTTGCCCGCGTAGTACCGCATCGAGGGCAGGAACGAGACGAGGTCCGGCCGCATGTTCCCGAGGATCGGGAACGCGACGCCGACGGCGAGGATGATGCCGAGGAGCGGCATCGAGTCGAGCGTCGACCAGGCGACGTCGCCGTACTCGCCGAAGAGGAAGAGGAGCCCGAAGATCATGAAGAGGTTCCACTCGAGCGGGACGGCGAGCGGGAACGTCGACGTGATGTGGACGTGGAAGACGATCATCGCCGCGACGGCGATCGTCCCGATCGTCCCGCCCTGCGAGAAGAGGAGCAGGAGCGGGAACGCGTACTCGATGACCGTGCCGAGATTCGCGAAGTACGCCGCCTCGCGCGAGGCGCGGAGGTCCTCCGGCCAGTTGCGGTAGAGGCGCTTCTTGATCGTCTTCGAGCGGTTCCACGGCGTGTTGGAGACCATGACCGCGACGACGCTCGGGAAGTGGTGGTTGAGCTTCGAGCTCGCGGCGCCGAACCACACGGCGATGAGGACGAGCTGCGACGCGATGATGAGGTTCTCGATCGGGAAGAGGAAGACGACGAGCAGGAGCCCGTAGATCTCCGGCCGGCCGCAGAGGAACGAGACCTTGTCGCGGAAGCCGAGGAGCGCCCAGCAGCCGAGCATGACCGCGATGAGCGTCGTGTCGAGCTTCCCGGCGGCGGTGCCTGCGACCGCGTCACCGCTCGAGAACAGGAGCGCGATGCCGAGGCCGAGGACGCCGAGGTAGAGCGCGACGTCGATGATGTTGCGGCGGTTGCCGGCCGTGAGCGGGACCTTGCCGGGCCACGGAGGGAGCCGGATCGTGCCGGGGCGCGCCCAGTGGGTGATGCAGCCGATCGGCGGGAGGAAGCGGAAGCTGAGCGGCATCGAGCTCGAGCCCAGGCCGATCATCTCGTAGACGATCATGTAGACGACGAGCTTCTGCCAGACGATGGGCTCGGTCCACCAGTCGGAGAGTCCGCCCTCGAGCCCCGACGTCGCGCCGATGATCCAGTAGGCGCCGAGGGTGAAGAGGACGAGCTTGACGATGTAGAGGACGTGGATCGCGTAGGGCGTCCCGAAGCCGTTCGCCGCCCAGTCCTGGGCGATCGGCTTCACCCTCTCGAGGTGCGGTTTCTCCTTCCACTCCTCGACGTCGAACGGCACTGGTGCCGGGTTGATGAATCCCATCTCGAAGTTCTCCCTCCCTGTTGGTCGAGCGCGCACGACGCGCACCCTCGACTGTCGAGCGCGATCGTGACGCAGCAGCGCCGGGCCGGGCACAGGCGCGACGACAAAGGCGCGACCCGGGGTTTGTGGCCGAGCACAGGGCGGCGCGCGTCCTCGTCAGCGGTTCTGCCGTCCGCCGACCGGGTAGCCGAGAGCCGCACCCGCATGCACGCCATCACGCTGCTCTTCGTCCTCCTCGCGCTCAGCGCGGGCCTCGTGGCCGCCGCCTACGGCCTCGTCGCGCTGCGTCGCGGCGTCCGCGCTCCCGGCGAAGGGCCCGCGCCTGCTTGGCCCCGGTTCCACGTCCGCTACTACACGTTCGCGCTCCTCTTCATCGCCTTCGACATGGAGATGGCCTACATGTATCCGTGGGCCGCGGTCTTCCGCGACCTCGGCTGGTTCGCGTTCGCGGAGATCGGCTTCTTCCTCACCGTGCTCGGGCTCGGGATCCTCTACGCGTGGCGCGAGGGGGCGCTCGAGTGGTCCTGAGGAGGGCGACGGCGCCGGGCGCCTTCGTCGTGCCGGATCCGGTGACGTGGCTCGCGCTCCGCAGCCCCGACGCCGCCGACGAGGACGTGACCCCCGACGCGCGGGCGGCCGGCGTCGTCCTCGTGCCCGAGAGGCTCCCGGCGGGCCTCGCCGGCCCGGTGCAGGCGCTCCTCGCCGACCTCGGGGACGTGGAGGTGCGCACGTACGACTCGCCGATCCCCGGCCTCCCGGCGGCGGAGGCGCTCGCCGCGGCGCAGGCGGACCGCGAGGGCGGCGGCGACGGGGACGAGGAGGAGGACGGCGACGCCGAGGAGGCCGACGACGAGGATCCCATGGCGATCACGGGCGAGCCGAGCGCCGACGGCCTCGTCATGGAGCGCCTCGACATCCGCTCGGGGCCGCTCGGCCCCGCGCTGCCGGGCGGGCTCGTCCTCGACGCGACGCTCGACGGCGACGTCGTCGAGTCGGCGCGCGTGCGCCCTCTCCTCGTCGCGGGCGGCGACGACCTCCCCGATCCCCTCTCCGCCGTCGCCTGGACCGTCGCCGAGCGCGCCGCGCGCGAGCGCGCGACGGGCGTCGCGCCCCGCGAGACGGAGCACGCGTCGCGTGCCGCCGCGATCGCGTGCGAGCGGGCGGTCGACCATCTCGCCTGGCTGGGGCGCTTCGCGGCGCTCCTCGGCTGGGCGACGCTCACCGAGCGTGTGCACGCGCTCCTCGTCGAGGCCGCCCGCGCCCGTCACGTGCTGCCGGCGGCGCACGCCGCCCCCGACGTCCCGTCACCCTCCCCCGAGCCCGTCGCGGCGCGCCTCCGCGCGATCGCCTCCTCCGTCGACGCGCTCGCCCGCGAGCTCGCCTCGAGCCGGCGGCTCGGGGCGCGGACCGACGGTCTCGGCGTCGTGTGGGCCGACGAGGC
>NZ_JBLKKY010000066.1:0-23796 GCF_059438195.1 Paraconexibacter sp. | reverse complement strand
CCGGTCACCGACGGGCCGTTCGCCGAGACGAAGGACCTCATCGCCGGCTGGATGATCATCGACGTCGAGAGCTGGGACCGCGCCGTCGAGCTCGCGGGCGAGCTCTCGGCGGCACCCGGCGCCGGCGGGAAGCCCATCCACGAGTGGCTCGAGGTGCGCCCCTTCCTCACGCCCCCGCCGACCGTCACCGAGTGAGCCGACGATGGACGAGCGGCTCCTGCGCGAGCTCGCGCCGGCCGTGATCGGCGTCCTCGTGCGCCGCGGAGCGGACTTCGCGACCGCCGAGGACGCCGTGCAGGAGGCGCTCGTCCAGGCGACCCTCACGTGGCCGGACCGGCCGCCCGACGATCCGAAGGGCTGGCTCGTCACGGCGGCGTGGCGCAAGGTCGTCGACGCGGTGCGCGCCGACGACGCGCGGCGCGGCCGCGAGCAGCTCGTGCACGCCGAGCCGGCGCCGGGACCTGCGGCGGAGGAGGACGACACGCTGCAGCTGTTCTTCCTCTGCGCGCACCCGTCCCTCTCGCCCGCCTCGGCGGTGGCGCTCACGCTGCGCGCCGTCGGCGGCCTCACCACCCGCCAGATCGCCGAGGCGTACCTCGTGCCCGAGGCGACGATGGCGCAGCGGATCAGCCGGGCGAAGCGATCGCTGCGCGACGTCCGGTTCGACGCCCCGGGCGACCTGGCGACCGTGCTGAAGGTCCTCTACCTCGTCTTCAACGAGGGCTACACCGGCGACGTCGACCTCGCGGCGGAGGCGATCCGGCTCGCGCGCCAGCTCGCCGCGATGACCGAGGACGAGGAGGCGGCGGGCCTCCTCGCGCTCATGCTGCTCCACCACGCCCGGCGGCCGGCGAGGACCCGGGCCGACGGCAGCCTCGTCCCGCTCGCCGAGCAGGACCGATCCCTCTGGGACACCTCGCTCATCGCCGAGGGGATCGACATCCTCCAGCGCGCTCTCGCCCGGGACCGCCTCGGCGAGTACCAGGCGCAGGCCGCCATCGCCGCCCTCCACGCCGACGCGCCGCGCGCGGAGGAGACGGACTGGCCGCAGATCGTCGAGTGGTACGACGAGCTGCTGCGGCTCACCGCGAGCCCGGTCGCCGAGCTGGGCCGCGCCGTCGCCGTCGGGGAGGCGCGAGGCCCCGCGGAGGGCCTCGCGGCGCTCGCCGCCGTCGACCCCGAGGTCCCTCGCCACGCGGCCGCCGCCGCGTACCTGCACGAGAAGACCGGCGACCTGCGGACCGCGGCGGAGCTGTACGCCGAGGCGGCCGGAGCGGCGTCGAACCTCGCCGAGCGCCACCACCTCACCCGGCAGGCGGCGCGGATCAGGCAGGCGATCGCCGGCGGCTGAGACGGCCGCGACGCGGCTGCCGACCCTCCTTCTTCCTCGTGCGCCGCTTCGCGCAGAGCGCGTCGCCCGTGGCCGCAGCGCTCCTCCTGCTCGTGATCAGCCCGTCGCCATGAAGAGGATCTGATCGCGCGTGTACTCGTGCCCGGGGTGCTCGGCCTTGAGATGCGCCTGCGCCTTCTCGACGAGGTCGTCCTCGGAGCTGCCCTGGATGTACTCGCCGCACGGGCACATGAGGTTGCGCTTGCCGCTGTCCTGCTGCTGCTCGTCGCTCATGGCCCCGAGCATAGTCCGGCGCCCCGTCCCCCGCGGGAAGGAGATCGGCGGGCCGAAGAGGGAGATCGCGGACCGAGCGCCCCGGCCGGATGCCTACCCCCCTAGGCGTACGAAAGCACCCCGAGGGGTGGTTTCCGCCGCGCCCGTCGCAGATCTAGGCTCGCGGCAGGCCGGCGCCTCCCCTGACTGCCGGCTCCGAGGGCGCGGCGCCCGCCTCCACGACCGATAGGGCCCGCCGCTCGGTCATCGCGGTCAACAGCGCGGTGACGCACGCGAACGTCCTCCGGGGAGGACCTGACCCTCCCCGGAGGACCGCCGCGCGGGCGCCCGCGGGCGCTTCCCGGGCGCGAGGGGCGGCGAGGCGACGCCGAGAACTCGGATCGTGTCGCCGCAGAGCCGCTTTCGAGTTCTCGACGGACCGGGCTCGGCGCCCGCCGCCTCAGCCCTGCGGGCCGTCGCTCGGCTCACGGAGCGCGGCGACCTGCAGCCGGCGGCCGACGTGGGCCTCGCTGCGCTCCGGGCGCGCCCAGGCGACGAGCGCCCCCGCAGCCTCACCCGCGAGCGCCACGTCGCTGCGCGCCTCCCCCGCGAGCGTCCGCGGCGCCTCGAGCGCGCCGGAGTCGTCGCGCACGACCGCCCGCAGGCGGTAGCTCGGGAACCGGCCCTCGAGCCACGTCGTGACCGCCTGGGACCGCGTCGCGGTGGCCTGCGGCGCCGAGGCGATCCTCCCCTCGGCGGAGACCAGCCGCGGCGAGGGGAACCCGCCGCCGGGTGCGCGGTCGGCGACGAAGACCCGGCCCGCGAGGTCCGCCGCGCCCTCACCGGGCACCGCGTCGCGCACCGACCACGCCGCCTGGATCGCACCGCGCTCCGGCACGGCGACCGCGGGCCCCTCCGCGAAGCGGGCCCCGAGGTCGGAGGAGTCGGTGAGGGCGAAGACGGTCTCCGGACGACCCGACTGCGAGGGGACGAGGGTCCGCAGACGCTGCGGGAGAGCGCCCTGCTCGGTCCACGTCACCGCTGCCCCGCCCGCGCCGGAGTCGACGGTCCCGCCCCGCGCCGTCGCCCCGGCACCCGCGTCGATCGCGTCGATGCGCGGGCCGATCGTGGGACGCAGCGTCTCTGGGTCGAAGCGCGCGACGAGCACCTGCTGGTTGCGGAGCGGGGTGATGGAGACCGGCGAGCCCCAGCTCACGAGCACCGCGCCGTCGCGGTCGGTGCCGGCCGCGAGCGCGAAGGTCGGCCCGACGTCCCGGGACAGCGTCGTCGCGTCGGTGACGCCGCCGTCCGGGTCGACGACCGCAGAGCGCACCGCGCGCCCGGCGGAGGTCGTCTCCACCCACACCGCGAGGATCCGTCGCTCGCCCAGCGGCGCGAGCTGCAGTCCGGCGGCGGACCGGTCGCGCGCGAGGACGTGGACGCCGCCGAACCGGTGCCCGTGCCGCGCGACGCGGAGCCGGATCGACCTGGGGCCGGTGCGAGGCCCGGGGTCGGTCCATGCCACCGCCGTCGTGGCGCGGCTCACCGCGGCCGTCGGGATGCCGCCACGAGTCGTGAGCACCTTGCGCCGGCCGATCGGGTCGCGCAGGGTGCCGCGCCTCACGACGACCCCGAAGCCGGCGCCGCGCTCGAGCTGCTCGACGTAGGTGAGCGCCGTCCGTCCCCATGGCGCGACCGCGACGTCCGGGGCGAGCACGGCCCGATCGGAGTCGCCCCGGGCCGTGCGCGGCTCGTCGAACGTGGCGGCGGAGGCCGGCACGACGGCCGCGGCCCCCGAGGCGAGCGTGAGCGCGGCGCCGATCAGGCCGGTGCGGAGCGTCATGCCGTCTCAACGTCCCCGCGCGGCGGGAGTTGCGCCGCCGCGCCCGCGCGGACCGAGACGCCGCCGCGCATCCTTCCCGCTGGGCGGGAAGGATCCGCGGCGCGGAGCGGCCTCGGGCCGGCCGACGCGGGTCTCTCCGTCGACGCCTACGTCGGGAGGGCGTCCCGGATGACGGCATCCCCGTTCTCGTCGAACGACAGGACGCTGAGCCCCTCCCGGACCGGGGCGTCCAGGCGCAGCGCGACGAGCACCTTCTGGAAGCTCCACTTGACGATGTCGTGGAGCAGCTCGGCGATCTGCTCGTCGGTGAAGTGCTCGCGGACCCGCGCCCGGAGCGCCGCGTCGGCCGACGAGGGATCGAGGATCACCGCATCGGTCAGCGCGAGCGCCGCCTTGAGGTGCTCGGGGAGATCGGAGCTCTCGTAGCGGTCGACCTTGCTCGCGAGCGTCTCGTCGAGGCCCTCCGCGAGCGCGGTGTCCGTCCGCAGCGACTGGCAGAGACGGCAGTGGTGGTAGCGCCCGCAGCGCAGGCGGACCACCTCGGTCGTGATGGGGTCGACCGTCGTCGCGCGCATGGCCGTCGCCGAGAAGTCGGCGATGGCGTGGTCGATCTCGGTCCCGTAGAGCGGGCCGTCGCCGCCCTCGGGGGGCGGGATCCTCGGGGCGAGGCTCATGCGACTTCCTCCTTGTCCGCGCCGAGAACGACGCGGCCGACCGTCTCGATGCGATGGCTCATCTCGAGCGCGTAGAGCGCGCAGGTGAAGCGGTAGACGTCCAGGGGCTCGTCGTGCTCGAGGAGCGCCTGCACGTCGTCGTCGGACACCGACCCGACGGAGAAGACGAACTGCTCGGTGAACGCGAGCGCCGCGCCCTCACGCCCCCCGAGTCCGTCGTCCTGCTCCTCCGGGTCTCCGTCGCCGAGCAGCGCCGCGACCTGTCGCGTGCACCGCTTCAGCAGGACGGGGTCGGCGGACGCCCAGGCGACCGCCTTGAGCTGGTTCAGCGCGGCCGCGGTCTCCGGCTGCGCGCGCGTGGCGCTGTCGATGGCCATGCACGGACGGTAGGGCGTCGAGGCGGCTCGTCCGAATGGGCGCCGGACGGGCTTTGTGGAGCCTGACAGTGCCGGCGGGGCCACGCACCGAAGCGGTCGAGAGCCGCCGACGTGCCCGGGGTCGGAAGACGCGTCGACCCCCCGGCGGCGGCGGGTGGGCCGACGGAAACTTCTGTCGCAGATCGCCCCGATGGCGCTACAGTGCGCTCGAGGTCGTATCCGAGGAGGCGCGACGTGGTCAGCAGGGGCGTGTCGGGCAGGCGAAGGCTCTCGGGCTGATGGCGAACCCCGTCGGCATCTCGGTGCTGTTCACCGATCTCATCGGCTCGACGGCGCTGGGCGCCCGGGTCGGCGCCGCGGAGATGGAGCGGCTGCGCACCCGCTACTTCGACGTGCTCCGCGCGGCGCTCTCGTCCTTCGGCGGCACCGAGGTCAAGAGCACCGGCGACGGCGTGATGGCGGTGTTCTCCGGCGTCTCCGCCTGTCTCGACGCGGCGGTCGCGATCCAGCGCGGGATGGACCAGCACAACCGCAGCGGCGACGAGCGCATGGAGGTGCGCGCAGGCCTCGCGACCGGTGACTGCACCCCGGCCGACGGGGACTACTACGGCGAGGCGGTCATCGAGGCGGCGCGGCTGTGCGACAAGGCGCAGGCGGGGCAGATCCTCACGACCGCGGTCGTCGGGATGCTCGCGCCGCGTGGCGCCTACGAGCTCACCCCCGTCGGCGGGCTCGAGCTGAAGGGGCTGCCCGAGCCGGTCGCGACGCTCGAGCTCGCGTGGAGCACGCTGCCCGTCGACGACGAAGAGACCCATGCCCAGCGGCTGGACGACGTGGAAGTACCTGCGCGGCAGCGTCAGCCCGCGGGTGAGCGCGAGGTATCGCGGCGTCTGGTTCGTCGCCGCGAGCGGGCAGACGTTCCGCCAGAACCCGGGCGCGACGAGGAACAGCAGCGGAAGAGCGGGGATGACCGCGCCCCAGAACCACCTCAGCGCGTCGTCGGAGCCCGCGAGCAGCTGCACGGCGAACGCGACGGCGCCCGCGATGGTGACCATCCGGGCGGCGTGCCACACGGACAGCGGCACCCTCGTCGGCAGGTCGAGGTAGTTCGCGAACCGCGACGCGCTCGCCACCGGCTCAGGTCCCCTCGAGCAGGTCCGTCGCGAGGCGCAGACGGGCGGCGATGATGCGCCCGAGGTCGAGGAGGACCGCGCGTGCGAGCTCGGGGTGGCGGGCGCCGAGCGTCTCGAACGCCGTCATGCTCAGTCGCTCGAGCTCGCCGTCCTCGAGAGCGGTCAACGTCGCGGAGCGTGGACCGCCGTCGAGGAAGGCGACCTCGCCGACGACCGTCGGCGCGAAGATCTGCTTGAAGTCCCGTGAGCCCCGTGCGACGCGCGCGCCGAGAGCGCCTGCCGTCAGGAAGATCAGCGCACGGTCCGAATCGCCTGCCCTGATGACCGTGTCGCCCGTCCGGAACCGCCGCGTCTCGGTGTGCTCGAAGAGGATCCGCCAGTCCGCGTCGGGGCGGTCGGGGAGGAAGACGAGCCGATCGACCTGCGTCGCGGTCGCATCGTCGCTCGGATAGTCGAAGAACCCACCCGTCATGCCACTGCCGACCTCACGTCCTCACGTCCGGATCCCCGCGGCCGTCAGGCCGCGTCGCACCGCCGGGCCGTCGGCAGCAGGGTCACGCCCGCGCGTGATCGGCGAACGCGCTCGCGTCGCGCGCGATCTGGGCCATCCCGTGGGCCGCGGCGACGTCGGCGGCGGTGGCGGCGAGCTCGGCCGAGCCGCCCGCATCACGGCCCTCGAGCAGACGCGCCTTCGCGAGCAGCGCGCGCGCCTCGCTGAACGGGGAGCTCATCTTCCTGCTCAGCTCGAGGGCGGCGTCGAGGTGCGCCTCCGCCGCCTCATGGCGGCCGAGCAGCGTCGCGAGCAGGCCGAGGTAGTGGGAGACCGGCCCCACGTAGGTCACGCGGGACACGGCGACCCACTCGCCGTAGGGCAGCAGCCGCTCGTAGAGCATCTCCGCGGCCTCGTGGCGCTCGAGGAGCGCGACCGTCTCGGCGGCGAACGCGGACGTCGTCAGCCACATGACGTCCAAGGGGAAGTCGAAGTCGGTCGCGGCGACCTCCTCGACCACCGACTCGGCCTTCTCTCGCTCGCCCTCGTACATGAAGAACATCGCGAGCATCAGCCGCAGGACGGCCATGCCGGGGAGCCCCTCGATCAGCTGCTGGTGCATGCCGAAGAGCTCGCTGCCGCGGCCCTGCTGCCACCGCGCCTGGAGCAGGAACGCGCCGAAGATCTTCGCGGCGTCCGGCTGGCCGGTCTCGTTGCCGAGCGCCATGCTCTCGTGCGCCACGCGCTCCGCCGCCTCGGTGTCGCCCCCGACGAGGTGCAGGACGACGCTGCCGTTCGTCGCGAACCACTGCAGCGTCGGCTGGTGCAGCTCGTCGGCGATCGCCTGCCGCTCGTCGCTGCAGAGCCGAGCGCCCGCGATGTCGCCCCGGGCGAGCAGGGCGTCGATCTGCGCCTCGAGGGCGAAGAACCGCTTCACCCGATCGCGGTGGCCGTCGCTGAGCCGGATCGCCTCGGCGGCGCGCGCCTCGCGGTCCGCGAAGAGGTCGGGCACGCTGAGCGAGGTGCCGAAGCGCTGCACGACGTCGAGCGTGAGGTCGGGGTCGGCGAGGCGGTGGGCGATCTCCATCGCCTCGCGGCCCATGTCGAAGCGGCGGCTCTCGCCGCTGTAGGCGAGCTCTCCGACGAGCGTCGCCAGGAGGCGCGCACGTTCCGCGCTGACGGGGGCGGCGCGGTCGATCGCGGTCTCGAGGACGCCGACTCGCTCGGCGTCGATCTCACCCACGTTGCTGAACCAGCCGCGGAAGTTGCGGATCGCCGCCGCGATGAGCAGGTCGTCGGCGCCGAGGCGCTCGGCGAGCCGCGCCGCGTCGAGCAGGCGCTCGCGGTACCCCGCGTGCCCGGCCTGGCGCTCCGCGTCTCCGAGCTCGACGAGGATCTCGGCCCGCATCCGGTCGTCGGTCGTCGTCGCCTCGAGCGCCTGGGACAGCCAGCGCGCCGCCTCGTCGGGGGCCCGGAGCTCGAGGGCGCGCGCGCCCGCCGCACGCGCGTAGCGGACAGCACGCTCGCGGTCCGACGGCTGGACCGCGGCGAGCCAGTGGTTGGCGAGCTCGCCGACGCGCTCGCCCGGGTCGTCGCCGACGAGCTTCTCGATCGCCTCGGCGACCCGTCGATGGGCCCGCGCCCTGCGGGTCGCCGACAGCTCGTCGTAGAGCGTGTGCTGCACGAGCGCGTGGGTGAAGCTGAAGCGGGCGCCGCCGGCGACCTCCTTGACGAGGCCGGCGGTCATCGCCTGCTCGAGGACGTCGAGGAGCGCGTCCTCGTCGATGTCGTGGGCGGCGGCGACGACGTCGAGCTCGAACTCGCGACCGACGACGGCGGCGGCCGCGAGCGCGCGGCGGGCGTCGTCGCCGAGGCGCTGCACGCGCTGGCCGACGACGTCGCGCACGCTCTGGGGCAGCTCGTAGGTCGCGAGGTCGACCTGCGAGGACCAGCGGCCGTTCTCGTCCTGCGCGATCGCGCCGGACTCCGCGAGATGGCGCAGCATCTCGGTGACGAAGAAGGGGCTCCCCGACGTCTCGGCCCACAGGGAGTGCGCGAGCGTCGCGGCCGCTCTCGCGCAGCGTCGGCACGATGCGGGCGAGCTCGGCGCGCGTCGACTCGGGGATGGGAGCGAGCAGGTCGTCGCTCCCGTGTTCGAAGAGGTGACCGAGAAGCTCGGCCCACGGGCGGTAGGGGCTGGCGAGGTCCTCCTCGCACCGGCCGTAGAGCACGAGCTCCCCGCTCTCGTGCGCCGTGCAGGCGAACTGGGAGGCGAGCCGCGTCTTGCCGAGTCCGGCCTCACCGGTGAGGAGGACGACCCTCCGCTCCCCCTTCGTCGCCTGCTCGAGCGCCCCGGCGAGCACCGCGCGCTCCTCGTCGCGCCCGACGAACTGCGACGACTGCTCGATCGTGAGGCGCTCCTGCAGGGGAAGCGGGGCGTGGGGGGCACGGTCTTCAAGGGCAAGAGCGGCTGGTGCTCGAGCATCTGCCCCCTGCTCCCCGTGCAGCGCGTGTACGGGCAGACGCCGTTCGCGACCGTCCCGAACTCCCACTGCCGCCCGTGCCTGGGCTGCACGCACAACTGCTACGACTTCAACCCGCGGGTCGCGTTCCTCGCCGACCTCCACGACGAGGACCGCCATTGGAGCGGGCTGCGCAAGCTGTTCACCGGGGCGCTGCCGGCGATCGTGCTCGCGTACTTCCTGCTGCCGGAGCCCGCCGACATCGGCGTCGCGGAGTACTACGCCCGCTTCGGGCTGATCGCGATGGCCGGGGCGGGCAGCTTCTTCGTCCTCGAGACGCTCGCCCGTGTCAGCGCCCACACGCTCACCACGCTCTACGGCGCCGCCGCGATCGTCGTCTTCTACTACTACGGCTCGCCGGTGCTCGTGGACACCATCGCCGGCTCTCGCGTCGATGCGGTGATCTGGTCGCTGCGCGGCGCCGTGCTCGTCCTGGCCCTCGTGTGGCTGTGGCGGACGAGGCAGAAGGAGGAGCCGTTCCTCGAGCGAACGCGGGAGGCCGCGGCGGCCGGGTCGGGGGACGTCGCGCTCGGCGCGGCCGGCGTCCTCGAGGAGATCCGCTCCGAGCGACGGACCGCCCCGGAGGTCCGCATCGAAGCGGACGGGCCGCGCATCGTCGCGAGGCCGGGCGCCTCCCTGCTGGAGATCGTCGAGGGCTCGGGGGCGGCGATCGAGTCGGGCTGCAAGCTCGGGATCTGCGGCGCGGACCCGATCCACGTCGTGTCGGGCATGGAGAGCCTGTCGCCGATCGGCCGCGACGAGGAGGCGACGCTCGCGCGACTCGGTCACGGCCCACAGACGCGGATGGCCTGCTGCGCGCGCGTCCACGGGCCGGTCGAGATCTCGCTGACGCCGCGCGCCGCGGACGCCGGGACCGCCGGGTCGGCCGCCGCGCCCGCGGGCTTCGACCCGGCGGTGCGGCGGGTCGTCGTCATCGGCAACGGCATCGCCGGCGTGACGGCGGCCGACCACGTGCGCCGCAACCATCCCGAATGCACGATCGACGTCGTCGCCGCGGAATCCCACGCGCTCTACAACCGCATGGGCCTGTCGCGCCTCATCTACGGGCGCTCGGCGATGACCGGGCTGCAGCTTCTCTCCGACGACTGGTACGCGGCCAACCGCGTCGAGTGCTGGCTGAACACGCGAGCGGTCGCGCTCGACCGCGGCGCGCGGACGGTCCGTCTCGGCACAGGCGAGACGCTGGACTACGACCGGCTCGTGATCGCCACCGGAGCACTGCCTCGCATCCCGCCGTGGCCGGGGTGGGGCGCGCCCGGGACGTTCGCCCTGAGGACGGCCGACGACGCGGTCCGCATCCGCGCCTACGCGCAGGACGCGGCGGTCCAGGAAGCCGTCGTCGCCGGCGGCGGCCTCCTCGGCCTGGAGGCCGCCTACGCGATCCACAAGCTCGGTCTGCGCACCACCGTGCTGGAGCGGAGCTCCGGACTGCTGCGGCGCCAGCTGGACGAGCGCGCATCTCGGCTCCTGCGGCGATACCTCGAAGGCCTGGGCCTCGTGATCGAGGTCGATGCCGAGGTCGCACGGCTGCACGCCTCCGACGGGATCGAAGAGGTCGAGCTCCATGGAGGTCGCCGCGTCCACGCCGACCTCTTCGTCGTCTCGGCGGGCGTCGTGCCCGACATCCGCCTCGCCGCGGAGTCCGGGTTGGAGGTGGACCACGGCGTGCTCGTGGACGCCACGATGCGCACGAGCGATCCGCACGTCTACGCGGCCGGTGACGTCGCCCAGTTCCAAGGCGAGGTGACCGGGTTGTGGCCGACCGCGGTCGCTCAGGCCGAGATCGCCGCGCGCAACGTGACGGGCCTGGGAGAGGAGTACGCCTCCGTGCCGCCCGTGACGATGCTCAAGGTCGCAGGGGCGGACCTGCTCTCCTGCGGTGAGATCCACGGCGACGACGAGATCTGGGACGAGGACGCCGACGCCGGGCGCTACCGCAAGCTCGCGCTGCGCGACGGCGTGCCGGTGGGCGCGATCGTCCTCGGTCACCCGCAGCTCGCCCCGGTGATCACGGAGGTCGTGCGCGACGCCCGGCCGCTCGGGCCTCGCCTCGACGCCCTCCGAGCCGGCGACTGGGACGTGCTGCACGACGATGCTGCGGCCGTGTGAGCCCTCGGCGCCGCCGGGCCGCTCGCGCGTTCGGCGGCAGTCGCCGGCGGGCGGCGTCGGGGGGACGGCTGGACCTCGCCGGACCCGCCCTCGACGGCGCGGACCCAGCGGCGTACGCTGCGAGCATGGGCACACCGGGGATCGATGAAGTGGACTTCGAGGACAACGCGGAGGCGATCTCTGCCTGGGACGGCCCGCTGTTCGATCGCTGGGTCGAGCTGACGGGACTCAACCTCCCGTGGCTCAAGGCCTTCAGCGAGCGCGCGTTCGAGCTCGCGCCGCCGCAGCCCGGCTGGCACGTGCTCGACCTCGGGGTGGGGCTGGGCGACACGACCGCCCGTCTCGCGGATCTCGTCGGCCGCGACGGCCGCGCGGTCGGCCTCGACGCCTCCCCGCGGATGATCGAGAAGGCGCGAGCCGACCACGCGGACAGCGGCGCGGCGTACCTCGTGCACGACGCCCAGGAGCCGCTGGAGGACGGGCCGTTCGACGCGGCCTACGCGCGGTTCGGGACGATGTTCTTCGCCAACCCGGTGGCGGCGTTGCGCAACGTGGCGGCCGTGCTCAAGCCGGGCGCGCCGATCGCGAGCGTGGTCTGGCGTCGCCGCGAGGACAACGAGTACATGTACGACGCCCAGCGCATCGTCGAGGACCTCATCGGCCGGCCCGAGGAGTACGACGAGCCGACGTGCGGGCCGGGTCCCTTCGCGATGGCGAACGCGGACACCGTGACCGACCAGCACCTCGCCGGCGGCTTCGCCGACGTCGCCGTGCACCGCACGGACCGCCCGATGCTCGTCGGCCGCACGGTGGACGAGGCCGTCGACATGGTGACGGCGATCGGTCCGGCCGGCGAGCTCATCCGCCTGTGGGGCGACCGCATGGCCCACCGCCACGACGAGATCCGCGACGCGCTGCGGACCGGCATGGAGGCCCGCCTCACCGAGGACGGCGTCATCGGCCGCGCGTCCTGCTGGATCGTCACGGCGCGCAAGCCCTGAGCACGCGGCGGCCGCGGTGGCGGGCGTCGCCGTTCCCCCTCAGAGCCGCCGAGCGGATTCGAACCGCTGACCCCTTCATTACGAGTGAAGTGCTCTACCAGCTGAGCTACGGCGGCGAGGCTTCAAGGATGGTAGCGAGGGGCGGGCGGACGGGGCGGACCGGGCCGCTGGCACACCGGAACATGGACCTCGCGAGCGCGCCGACGCGCGTGATCCGGGTTCGGCCCGGTCGCGCCGGGTACCCCTGAGGCATGGGCATCATGGACAAGATCACAGGCCGGCTGAAGAAGACCGCCGGCACCGCAGTCGACGACCCGAGCCTGCGCGAGCAGGGCCGGACCGAGGAACGCAAGGGCGAGAAGCAGGAGCAGGCCGCCCGCAAGCAGGAGGAGGCCCGCGAGAAGCAGGCCGAGGCCGACCGCCTCGAGAGCCGCAGCTGACGCGCTTCCGCCCCGGGCGCCCGGCGCGGGGGTGTCCCGGGGCGGTCGACCTGACCGCGCGTTAAGGTCCGTTCGTGGCGTCTGCAGAGTCATCGGAGCCGCGGCGCGAGGCGCCGACCTTCGACCTCCAGTCCCACTCGACGTGCTCGGACGGCGCCCTCGGGCCCTCCGAGGTCGTCGAGCGCGCGGCGGACGCGGGCGTCACGCTGCTCGCCCTCACCGACCACGACACCGTGGCGGGGGTCGACGAGGCGGTCGCGGCCGGCGAGCGCCTCGGCGTGGACGTCGTCTGCGCGATCGAGATGTCGGTGATCGACGGCGAGCACGACGACCTGCATCTCCTCGGCTACGGGATCGACCCCTCGTCCCCGCGCCTCCTCGACGTGCTCGCGCGCTGCCGCGCGGATCGCGCGGCCCGCGCCGAGCGGATGGGCGAGGCGCTCGAGGAGCTCGGGTGGGAGATCGACCACGCCTTCCTCGACCGCGTCCGGGCGAACCAGGGCGCGCTCGGCCGGCCCCACCTCGCGCGCGCCGTCGCCACGCATCCGGCGAACGCCGATCGGCTGCGCTCCGAGAGGCTCGCGCCCTCCGGCGCGACGGCGGGCGAGATCGCCGACGCCGTCCTCGTCGCCTACCTCATCCCGGGCCGTCCCGCGTTCCGCCAGCGCGCCGCGCCGACGATGGCCGGCGGGATCGAGATCCTCCACGAGGCGGGCGGCATCGCGGTGTGGGCGCACCCCTTCTGGGACGTCGACGCCATCGACGACGTCCTCGCGGCCGTCGACCGCTTCGCCGGCTACGGCCTCGACGGCGTCGAGGCGTTCTACAACACGCACACCGAGGAGCAGACGCGCCGGCTCGTCGCGCACTGCCGCGCCGGCGGGCTCCTCACCACCGGCTCCGCCGACTTCCACGGTCCCGACCATGCGCGCTTCCACGCGTTCCGGGCGTTCTCGCTCTACGGTCTCGAGCCGGACCTCGGCCCGCTCGAGGGTGCGCACGGCGTCCGCGGCCTCCACGCCGCGACGAATTCTCCTGACGACACGCGCGACGCGCGATGATGGACGCATGGCGCATGTGACGACATCGGCTCTGCCCGCTGCGCCGGGGCCGATGTTGCCCGGCCGCCCGATCCGCGACGACGACCTCCGCGCCGCGGTGGCGACCGCGCTGCGCCGCGCCGAGGAGGCCTGCGACACCGCGCCGACTCCGTCGACGCCGGCCCTCGAGAGCTTCGAGGGCGCATGCGCGGCGCTCGCCGACGCCGAGGGCGCGCTCCACACCGCGATCGAGTCGGCGGCCCCCGCGGCCGACATCGCCCGGCCGGCCGCCGCGCTCCGTGAGCTCTCCGACGTGCGAGAGCGGCTCCACGTCGCCGTCGTCGACGAGCGTCATCGCACGTTCACCGAGGTCCAGGCCGCGCTCGGCCGCCTGAGGAGCATCGACTCGGTCGAGGCGATGATCCGCGCGATCCCCGCCGAGGTCTGCCGCTGCGGCTTCGACCGCGCCCTCCTG
Source organism: Paraconexibacter sp. (assembly GCF_059438195.1). NCBI lineage: Bacteria > Bacillati > Actinomycetota > Thermoleophilia > Solirubrobacterales > Paraconexibacteraceae > Paraconexibacter > Paraconexibacter sp. The sequence continues at coordinate 10,068 of NZ_JBLKKY010000066.1, read as the reverse complement.
TCGCGGATCGAGGACTCGATCTGGCTGCCGGAGGCGTTCCACGACATCGGCGACCCGACCGCGGGCGAGCACATCCTCGCCGTCGGCCGGCGCGACCGGCGGCGCATCGACCATCTCCTCCTCGAGTCGGAGATGATCCGGCGGCGGACGGCGCTCATCGTCCGCAACGCGGAGACCGACCCCAACACGTTCTCGAGCCTCCGCGCCGTCACGGACACGCGCTCCTACGTCGCCGCGCCCCTCCTCCCCGAGGGTCGCGTCATCGGCTTCCTCCACGCCGACTGCTACCGCACGCCGCGCTGCGTCGACGAGGTCGACCGCGACATCCTGTGGATGCTCGCCGAGGGGATCGGGTACGCGCTCGAGCGCACCGTCCTCGCCGAGCGGCTGCGCTCCCTGCGCACGCGCGTGCACGCGCTCACCGACGAGATCGACGGCGTCGTGGACGGCGTCGCCGACGCGGAGATCGAGGTGAGCCAGGTGCGCGAGGACGAGCTCGCGACGCGTCCCGCCGCGCGGACGACGCGGCTGCGCTTCGCGCAGTCGGCGGATCCGGCCGTCCTCGCCCTCCTCACCCGGCGAGAGCTCGAGATCATGGAGCACATGGCCCGCGGCGAGTCCAACCAGCAGATCGCGAGCCGGCTCATCATCAGCGAGGGGACCGTGAAGACGCACGTCAAGCACATCCTCCGCAAGCTCGGCGCGAACAACCGCGCCGAGGCCGTGTCCCGCTTCCTCCTCACCGACCGCGACTAGCGCCCGGCGCGAGCTCGAACAGGATTCCTCCGTCGTCATGGCCACGGAGGAATCCGGTTCGGCCGTTCGCCGGGGTCGGGCGTCAGCCCGACAGGTACTCCATCGCCTCCATGGGGTCGCTGAAGAGCATCATCTGGTCGTCGGTCGTGACCTGGCGCCCGTAGGTCGTCGACATCTCGCGCTGGATCGAGAAGGCGTCGACCTCCTCGCCGAGGATCTCCGCCACCGTGTCGAAGTCGATGACGAGCCGGTCCTTCGCCCGGATGTCCCAGAACGACGCGTTCTCGATGATCTCGACGTGCTCCTGGTCGCGGACGGAGTCGGCGACCGCGTCGCCCTCCGCGCTCTTCGACATGACGACGCCGACGTAGTCGTAGGACCCCTCGGGGATCCCGGCCGCGCTCTCGGTCACGCGATCACCTGTGCTCCGGTCGTGAGCCCGTAGGGCTCGATGGCGGTCGCGAGCTCCTCCTCGACGCGGGTGAGCGCCTCGGGGAACGACGGGCCGTTGGGCTGCGCTTCGAAGAGGGGCTCCAGCGCGCCCGCCGCCTCGCGGATCCCGGGCAGCCAGTCGTCGATCCACCCCTGGATCGTCTCGCGGTTGCTCTCGCCGTGGGGCTCGGACTCGGTGGTGAAGCGGAGGAACTCCATCGTGAAGTCGTGGATCTGCCGCCACTCGATCTGAGCGCACTGGAAGACGACCGGCGTCACCGTGTCGTGGTTCGCCGCGCCGCCGCGCTCCATGAGCTCGCGCCGGAGCAGCACGCCGATGAGCGACTCGTAGAGGACGTTCTGGGCGACGATGACCTCGGACCAGTCGACGACGGTGTTGAGCTTCTCCACCATCTTGCGCGCGCCCTGCCACTCCGCGTCCTCGAGCCAGCTGCGACGAGCGTCGTCCATCGAGAACGGGCCGTGCTCGTTCTCCATGTCCATCGCGTAGAGGACGATCGCCTGGGCCTGACGCTGCTTGAACCCGGCCTCGAAGGCCATGAAGTGGGCGAGGGTGTCGGAGAGCGCGGCACGCGCCGAGGCGGCCATCGCGAGCCACAGCCCGTGATCGACGAACGCGATCTGCTGCATGTTGCCGCGGAGGAACTCGATCCACTCGGGCACCAGGCGCTCGTGCATCCGGTCGCGCCGCGCGACGTTGATCGTGTCCTCGATGTGGCGCTCGTACCCCGCGCCCTGCTGGTAGTAGACGCGCTCCCACAGCTGGTTCGGGTCGCGGAAGTCGTACCACTCCTCGTGCTTGAGGGCGGTCGACCGGTCGTCCCACACCGTGTGCCCGTTCGCGAACGCGAGCGGCCAGTTGCGGTCGACGTGCCGCTTCGGCGAGGGCTGCGTGTCGACGGTGACGTCCTCGTACAGCGTCGCCCGCCGCCCGGCCGGCTTGAACCACTGGAAGCTGCGGCCGTCGTCGCCCCCGCGGGACTTCTCGACGCCCCCCGTCTTCTTCACGGGTGGTGTTGCGCTCATCGGTTCCTCTCCTCCGTGCCCGTCACTCGTCGCCGGCCGCGTCGGCCGACGTCGTGAACTTGTCGTAGTACAGCTGGTTCTCGTCGATCCCGTGGGCGTCGACGAAGAGCTCGATCGCGGCTTCGACCATCGGCGGCGGGCCGCAGAGATACCCGTCGAAGTCGTCGAGCCCCTCCTCCTGCACGAGACGGCCGGCGACCTCGTGGACGAACCCCGTCTCGCCGTCCCACGTCCCGTCCTCGGGCTCGGAGAGCACGGGGACGAACCGGAAGTCCTCGATCTGCTCGCCGAGCTTCGCGACCTCGTCGAGGCAGCAGAGGTCGTCGACCGTGCGCGCGCCGTAGAAGTAGCGGACCGGCCGCTTCGTCCCGCCGGACGCGACGATGCCGCGCATCAGCCCGAGCTCGGGCGCCATCCCCGACCCGCCGGCGACCATGACGATCGGACGCTCGGCCGGACGCAGGTGGAACCCGCCGTACGGGCCGACGAACTCGATCGGGTCGCCGACGGCGAGCTCGCCGTCGAGCATCCCCGACAGCCGACCGCCCGGGTACTGCTTGATGAGGAACTCGAGCCGTCCCTCGCCGGGAAGCGACGAGAGCGAGAACGAGCGCTTCGCCCCGTCGGCCCCCGGCACGAGCAGGTCGACGTACTGGCCGGCGAGGAACCCGAACTCCTCGGGCTCCTCGATCTGCACCTCGAGCCGGACGATGTCGTGCGTCACCTTCTCGACCGCGCTGATCGTGCCGCGCCCCTCCACGATCGGGTTCTCGAGGCGGTAGTCCTCGAGATCGACGTGGAGCAGCTCGACGACGAGATCGGAGTCGGGCATCGCCCGGCACAGGAGCGTGTAGCCCTGCGACTCCTCCGTGTCCGACAGCGCGAACGTCGAGTAGCGCTTCAGCGACACCTCACCCTCGAGGAGGTAGCACTTGCACGCCGAGCACTGTCCCTCGCGGCATCCGTGCACGAGGCTGAACCCCTGCCGGAACGCCGCGTCGAGAACCGACTCGTCGTCCTCGCACTCGATCTCCTCCTCGATCGGCTCGAAGAAGACCCTCGGCATCCTGCTCCTCTCTCTCCCTGTTCGTCCCTGGGTCCCCCGCGCGCCGCTACTTCTGCGGCGCGTGGAGGATCGTCTCGCCCTGGAGGCCGCCCGGCGCGGGGGCGCCGGTGAAGCCGTGACGGGCGAGCGTGTCGTCGGCGAGCGCCGCGTTCGACACGCGCGCGGACGCGGTCGAGCGCCACGGCAGCCCGCGCGCCTCGGCGGCGCTCTTGTTCGGGCTCGTCACCTCGACCTCGCAGCGGCGCAGGTCCTCGAGCGTCCACAGCGGGATGTCGTCGCTGCAGTGCGGCTGACCGATGCAGGTCTTGCCGTCCGGGCGGACGAAGCCGAGGTCGCGGACGACCTCGCTGAGCTCCCAGCCGTCGTAGCGGTCGAACCAGTTGCGGTCGCCGAGGTAGCGGCCGGGGTTCGACTCGTCGAGCCAGCGGCACTCCTTCGAGCAGTAGAAGCGCGTGTTCGCCTCGGGATGATCAGCCGAGCAGGTGTTGCCGAGCGGATCGACGACGCGCCAGGCGGTGTCCTCCTCGATGACGGCCGGGATCTGGCAGGTCCAGCACGTCGGCGGCGCCTCGGCGAGGAACGCGCTCAGCATGAGCGCCTGCTCCGAGGGGTCGGCGAGCTGGTTGTGGGCCTCGAAGAAGTCCCCGTACTCGGCGTACCAGCCCGGGTACTTGTTCTCGAACCACTCGTAGTCCTTCTCCGTGTACTTGTCGAAGCGCCAGAAGTGGAGCATCCACGAGGCGAAGCCGAACATCGCGTTGCGGTGGATGAGGCCCTTCGTGATGCGCTCGCGCGCGCGGTCGAACATGTCCGGCGGGATGTCCACGCCGAGCTTGCCGAGCTTGAGGATGTACGCGCGGTACCAGTCGTCGCGGATCCAGCGGTCCCACTTGTCGAGGTAGGACTCGTGGTCGGAGCGGTCCTTCGAGAAGTACTCGAGGACGGCGCCGGTGAAGACGTCGAGGTAGGAGTGGTTGATCCACCACGCCTGCTGGAGGTCGCGGACGATGAGATCCGCGTTCGCGTCGTCCTGGAGGACCGTGAGGAGGGTCGCGTACCCGTTGGAGATGTGGCGCGCCTCGTCGGACTGCACCGACATGTACGTCGTCGGGAGGGTGAAGTCGCCGTTGCGCATGCCGACGTCGGGCAGCGCGACGAACGCGACGTTCGTGAGCGCCGTCTCGGCGACGACCTGGAGCGTGAACGCGCACTGGATCGGGTCGCCGACCATGAAGTGCGAGAGCATGCTCACGCCCGGGCCGGTGACGGGGTCGCGGGCGAGGCCCTGGGCGCCGATGTTCCAGCCGTAGGGGTCCGAGGAGTTCTTCGTGTACCAGCGCGCGAGCGACTGCTGCATGCCCGTGTGGCGGACCTCGTCGAGGAACTGCACGTGGTAGCCGTTGCGCAGCTCGTTGTTCGGGATCGCGTCGATGAGCAGCGACATGCAGCGGCCGGCGCCGACCTCGGCGAAGTTCGTCACCTGGATGAACGGCTTGAGGATCTCCTGCCACCGCATCGGGACCTTGTCGGTCATGTTCGACCGCACCGCGGCGTCGTGACCGCCGTAGACGCGCTCGTCCTTCTCGAGCTCCATCGGAAGGTACTCCCGCATGATCTGCTTCATGGGGTCCTTCGCCTTCGCGGGCATCTTGTACCGCGTGGGGTACTTCGCGACCGGCTCGAAGTAGGACGGCTCCCAGCCGAGCTGCGCGATGCGCTCGTGCGTCTTCGAGATGCTGCGGCGCCGCGGCTTCGCGGCAGGGGTCTTCGCGGGCGTGCTCATACGGGCGTCTCTCTCCTTCTCCTCGACGGTGGTGTGAGCTTGCCCGAGCCGACGACCCCCTCGCGTCCTCACCCGAACGCATTTTTGTCTCCCCCGGGGGGTATCAGTACCCCCTTGGGACCCGTCGGCGCGGGACGAACGGCGCCGCCAGGACTCGTCCTCGGGGCACAGACGAGGGTCGCGAGGCGCGGTCGAAGAGGGACCCGCGCGCGCACGAGGGGACGCGTCCCGAGCGCTGTCTCTACGCTCCCTCGCCGCACATGGACGTCTTCCAGGCCATCGTGCTCGGGATCGTGCAGGGCGCGACCGAGCTCCTCCCGATCTCCTCGACCGGGCACCTGCGCATCGTCCCGGCCTTCCTGGGCTGGGAGGACCCCGGCACCGCGTTCACGGCCGTCGTCCAGATCGGGACGATGGCGGCGATCCTCCTCTACTTCCGCAAGGAGCTGTGGACGATCGCCCTCGCGTTCCTGCGCTCGCTCCGCGATCCCGCGGCGCGCGGCACGCTCGACGCCCGCCTCGGCTGGTTCATCGTCCTCGGCACGGTCCCGATCAGCGTCTTCGGCCTCGCCTTCAGCAGCTCGATCGAGGACGCCCGCAGCCTCTACCTCATCGGGACGACGCTCGTCCTGCTCGGGCTGCTCCTCCTCGTGGCCGAGAAGAAGGGCCGGAGGCGTCGCCAGATGGACGATCTGACGGTCCGCGACGGCATCGTCATCGGCTTCGCGCAGGCGCTCGCGCTCATCCCCGGCGTGTCGCGCTCCGGCGCGACGATGACCGCCGGGCTCTTCCTCGACCTCGACCGGCCGACCGCGGCGCGCTACTCGTTCCTCCTCTCCGTCCCCGCGGTCGTCCTCAGCGGCCTGTACCAGCTGAAGGACATCGGCGGCGACGGCGCGGCCGGCTTCGGCGAGACGGCGCTCGCGACGCTCTTCGCGTTCATCGTCGGCTACTGGTCGATCGGCTTCCTCCTGCGCTGGATCTCGTCGCACTCCTTCGCGATCTTCGTCGCCTACCGCGTCGCGATCGGCTCGCTCGTGCTCGTCCTCGCGGGCGCGGGCGTCATCTCGTAGGGCTCAGCGCGGGCGCACGAGGCGGAACTCCGTCACCTGGATCTGCGACTGCCCGCGGCTGCCGGGGTACACCGGCCCCGCCCCGGTGACGACGTCGCCGATCCGCGGGTCCCGTGCGGGACGCAGCGCCGGAGCGACGTCGAGGACCGTGAGGCCGGGGAGCGTGACCGACGCGCCCGTGACGACGACGTGCAGGTCGCCGTCGCCGTCGGGATCCACCGACTCGACGTAGACGACGCGGCCCGTGACCGCGCGGCAGTTGCCGGCGTCCGCCGGGCAGGTCGCCTCGGGCACGTCGCCGCCGGGCTGCGCCCCGGCGGGCGGGAGCGCGTCCTGGAAGCGCTCGAGCGACTCGGTCGCCCCGCAGCCCGCGGTCGCGGCGAGCGCGACAGCGGCGAGGGCCGCCGCCGCCCGTCGCCTCGTCGAGCTCACCCGCGGAGCCCCTCGACGCCCTCGTCCTCGCCGGGCGGCCGGCGGAAGTAGTCCCACGCCTCGACGACGTTGCCCTCGGGGTCCTCGAAGTAGATCGAGCGGTCCCCGCCGTCGTGCTCGACCGGCCCGTCGACGGCGGTGCCGCCGTCGCGGAGCCGCTCGTCGAGGCGGTCGAGGCCCTCGGGCGAGACGCTGAGGGCGAAGTGGACGTGGACGCCGCCCTCGTCGCCCTGCTCCTTCTCTCCGGGCAGCCAGAGCCCGAGCCGCGCCTGGCTCCCGATCGCGAGCCACGTCCGGTCGGCCTCGCGCGCGAGCACCTCGAGGCCGACGACCTCGGCGTAGAAGGCCTCCATCGCCGCGCGGTCGCGGACCTGGAGGGTGAGCTCGGCGAAGGCGTCGGGGCCGGCGGAGACGTCCGGGGTCCCACGCCCGGCGCCGGTCACGCGTGCACCTCCTCCCGGGCGCCGGCGAGAGCGCTCGCGGCGCGGGAGGCGAGCGCCTCGAGCGCGAGCTCCTCCGTCGGGTTGAGGGCGAGCGAGGCGCGGGTGTCGTCGACGAGCGCGACCGCCGCGCGGAGCGCCCCCGCGTCGGGCAGGCGGGCGGCGTCCTCGCGGAGCGCGTCGAGGCGGTCTTCGTTGTGGACGACGTCGGGCGCCCCGTCGACGACGCAGGCGACGTCGCGCAGCCAGAGTCCGGTGAGCTGGAGCGCGTGGTCGAGGGCGTCGCGCTGCGCGCGGCGCGCAGCCCGCTTCGCCGCCGTCTCCCCCTCGCGGCGCACGCGCGCCTGCTCCTTGCGCGGGACGAGGGCGGCGTCGGCCTCCGCGCGCTCGGTCTCCGCCGTGCCCGCCGCCTCGCCGAGCGCCTTCGCGCGCGTGAGGACCGTGGTCCACGGCCGCGCGCGGAGGTCGCCCGCGACGATCGCCCGGGCGAGACCCTCGGCGGCGTGCCGGAGCGCGGGCCCGTCCCCGAGCGCGAGACGCAGCGCGCGGTCGGCGTCGCCGAGCGCGAGCCGCGCACACGCGGCGACCTGGTCGGGCGCGACGCCGTGGCGGCCGAGACGCTCGGCGAGCGCGGCGAGGGACGGCGCCTCGAAGCGGACCGCCTGGCACCGCGACGCGATCGTCGGCAGGAGGTCGCCCGGGCGGTCGGTGAGGAGGAGGAGATGCGCGTAGTGGGGCGGCTCCTCCAGCGTCTTGAGGAGCTTGTTCGCCGCCTGGTCGTTGAGCGCGTCGGCGCGCTCGAGCACGAAGACGCGGCGGCGCGCCTCGAACGGCGTGCGGGTGACGCCGAGCACGACGGGCTCGTCGATGTCCGAGACGAGCATCTCCGCGGCGCCGCTCGGAGCGACCCACGTGAGGTCCGGATGGACGCGCTCACGGGCACGACGGGCGGCGTCCGCCGGGTCGGCGGCCCCGTCGGCGAGCAGCGCGGCGGCGAACGCGAGGGCGGCGTCGCGCTTCCCCGAGCCGGGAGGCCCGTGGAAGAGGTACGCGTGCGAGGCCCGCCCTTTCGGCGGGAGGGCCCCGCCGAGGACGGCGAGGGCGTGCGGATGGGGCTCCAGGGCGGCGAGGGTCACGGACGGCGAGGGTACCGCCGGGAACGGCGACGAGCGGCACGAGACCGGGGTGCGACGTCTTCCGCAGGACAGCGCGGTAGGTTCGGCGGACGTGCACGGAACGCTCGTGACGATCGAGGGCATCGACGGCGCTGGGAAGACGACCCTCGCGGCGTCGCTCGCCGACGCCCTCGCGGCCCGCGGGGTGCCCGTGACCCTTCTGCGCGAGCCCGGCGGCGTCGCGCTCAGCGAGCGCATCCGCGGGCTCGTGAAGGACCCCGCGCTGCGCATCGACGCGGCGGCAGAGGCCCTCCTCTTCGCCGCTGCGCGAGCGCAGCTCGTCGAGGAGAGGGTCCGCCCGCTCCTCGAGGAGGGCCGGCTCGTCCTGCTCGACCGCTTCGTCGACTCCTCGCTCGCCTATCAGGGAGCCGGCCGAGGACTCGGCATCGACGCGGTCCGCTCGGTGAACGCGATGGCGACCGGCGGGCTCGTCCCGGATCGGACGCTCCTGCTGCGGGTCGACGTCGCGACCGGCCGCTCCCGACAGGACGGGCGGGGAGCCGCCGACCGCCTGGAGCAGGCCGAGGACGGCTTCTACGCGCGGGTCGCGCGGGCCTACGACGAGCTCGCCGCCGCCGAGCCGGAACGCATCCGCGTGCTCGACGCTCACGCCCCTCCCGCCGCGGTCCTCGAGGCCGCCGTCGACGCGCTCTCCGACCTCGCGCCGACCTCGCGCGATCGGACCTAGACTCCGTCGCTTGCCCGTGGAGCGTCCCACATGAGCCCGCGCACCCCCGACTTCGAGCTCGAGACCTTCGAGCACGTCGCCGCCGGGCCCGGCACTGCGCTCCTCCGGATCTCGGGGCGCTGGCGCGCGGACGGCCGCGAGCGGCTCTCGCCCCCGGTGCTCGTCGTCGACGACGGCCGTCGCAGCCACCGCTTCACCGTCCTGCCCGGGCCCGACGACGTCGCGCCGCTCGCCGCCCCGGACGGGCCGCTCTGGCGCGCCGCGTTCTCCGCCCCCGCCGACCTCCTCTCGCGCGGCCGCCTCGCGTTCGCGCTGGACGCGGGCCGCGACGTCATCATCGACCTGCCCCGCCCGGCGCAGCGGACGCGGCGCGAGCGCGCCTCCACGGCACCCGCTCCGGACGCCGTCTCCCGCGCGGAGGTGGAGGCCGAGCGCCGCCGTCGCGAGGAGGCGGAGAGCCTGGCGGAGTCGCGCCGCGAGGCGGTCCGCGAGCTCGAGCGACGCGTCGCCGACGAGCGGACGGCCCGGGACGAGGCGGAGCGCCGGATCGAGGAGGAGGCGGCCGCCCGGCGTCGAGCCGAGGAGGAGGCCGCCGACGCCGCGGATCGCGGAGAGGAGGTCCGGCGCCGTCTCGAGGAGGTCGAGGCCCAGGTCGCGGGGCTCAGCCGCGCCCGCGCCGAGGCCGAGCGCCGGCTCGCCGATGCGAGCGAGGAGACCGGCCGCGCCCGCGCCGAGCTCGAGGAGCGCCTCGCCGAGGAGCGACGGCGGCGCGAGGAGGCGCAGGCCGCCGCGCTCGAGGCCCGCGAGGCCGGGCGCGCCGAGGCGGAGGCGCTCGTCCGCAAGGCGGCCGAGGACATCGAGACGGAGCGGGAGCGGTCCGCGGCCGCGGTCGCCGAGGCGCAGCGGCGCGAGCGACTGGGACCGATCCGGCCGGCGTGACCTGCGCGTCTCGAACGACCGCCACTACTACCGCGATGGCGAGGAGCAGCTGTGGCGCGTCCCGGCCGACGAGCCGCCGCGCTTGTGGAGCCACGCCGAGGGCTGGGAGACCGTGCGCATCTTCGGCATGGGCATCGCCAGCCACGACCTCACCGGCGACGGCCATCCGGAGGTGTACCTGACCAGCCAGGCAGACAACAAGCTCCAGACGCCGACCGATCCGTCGGCCGGGCCGGG
>NZ_JBLKKY010000065.1:0-24214 GCF_059438195.1 Paraconexibacter sp. | reverse complement strand
GATCCAGCGGCCGCCCGAGGTCGCCGTGCGGGCGCCCGGCCCGGGCAGCTCGACGCGCGGGGTGAGCGCGTCGGCGACGGAGGCCTCGGCGGGGCGCGGAGCGGCCACCGCGGGCGACGGGACGGCCGCGGTCCCGGCGGCCGCGGAGGCGACGGCGAGAACGGCGAGGGAACGGCGGCGAAGCGCGGTGCGGGGCATGGACCTCGGTCGGTCGGGCGGGATCTGAGGCGGAGAGAGTGACCGATCCGGGGCCGGTTGTCACGCGCATCCCGCCGCAGCGCGCATAGGGGACTTCCCGCAAGACCTGTCGCAGCTGGCCGTCGCGCGGGCGCCGTCGCCACCCCGGCGGGCCGGGGTGCCTCTGCCTGACACCCCGTCAGCCGGCGCGGTACCGTGGGGCGGACAGGCGGTTCGGCATGGGGAGAGAGACGATGTCGCTGTACGGCAAGCTGTTCGCGAAGATCTACGACCCGTTCCTCGCGTGGGGCGAGCGCAACGGGATGCGGGACCTGCGCGCCGGGGTCCTCGCGCGCGCGACGGGGGACGTCCTCGAGATCGGCGCGGGGACGGGGCTCAACATCGAGCACTACCCCTCGGGCGTCAGCTCGCTCACGTTCGCCGAGCCCGAGGAGCCGATGGCCGCGAAGCTCGAGCGGCGCGCGAACGGCAACGGGGGCCCGGCGCCGGACGTCGTCATCGCGCCCGCCGAGACGCTCCCGTTCGAGGCCGACAGCTTCGACACCGTCGTCTCGACCCTCGTGCTCTGCACGGTCGAGGACGTCGAGCGCTCGCTCGCCGAGATCCGGCGCGTCCTGCGTCCCGGCGGGCGGCTCCTCTTCGTCGAGCACGTCCGCGCCGAGCACCCGCGGCTCGCCGCCTGGCAGGACCGCCTCCACACGCCGTGGTTCCACTTCGGCTACGGCTGCCACTGCAACCGTGACACCCAGGCCTCGCTGGAGGAGGCGGGCTTCGACCTCACCGAGGTGACGGCCTCGCGGTGGAAGCGCATGCCGCCGATCGTCGCGCCGCTCCTCGTCGGCGAGGCGCGCGCCTAGAGACCGACGCGCCCGCGCGCTACCGTGTCGGGCGCATGACGCAGCACCTCCACATCTCCGCCGCGGGCTCCTGAGTCCGGCGCCCCGGGCCGCGAGGCCGGGCGCGCCGACCACGCCCTGCCCTGGGAGCCCTCACGAGGAGGACCCGTCCTGCGGACGCGCTCTCCATCTCGTGACGGCCTCCGTGAGATGACCGTGGAGGTTTCCGAAGTGCCCATGCCGCATCCCGGCGAGACGTGCCGCGTCCTCGCCGCCCACACCGACCGCTGGCTCGTCGCGCCCGGCGACGAGGCCGCGCCCCTGCTCGTCCCCGCCCGCGGGCGGCTGCGCGACGACCCCGCGACCGGGCCGCCGGTCACCGGCGACCGCGTCGTCCTCGACGAGGGCGGCGCGATCGCCGAGGTGCTCCCGCGCCACGGGACGATCGTCCGTCGCGCCGCGGGGGAGGCGACCGCGGCGCAGGTCCTCGCCGCGAACGTCGACCTCGCGCTCGTCGTCGAGCCGCTGCCCGACCCGAACGTCCGCCGTGCGGAGCGGTTCGTCGCCCTCGCGTCGGCCGGCGGCGTCGAGCCGGCGCTCGTGCTCGCGAAGGCCGACCTCGATCCCGCGGCCCAGGTGACGGCCGCGCAGCTCGCCCGGCGGGCGGGCGTCCTCGACGGCGTCGCGGTGAGCGCGCGCGACGGCGACGTCGGCGCGGTCCGCGCGCTCCTGCGGCCCGGAGCCACCGCGGTGCTCCTCGGCCCGTCGGGGGCGGGGAAGTCGACGCTCCTCAACGCGCTGCTCGGCGAGGAGCGCCAGGCGACCGGCGCCGTGCGGACGAGCGACGGCCGGGGCCGCCACACGACGGTCACCCGTGAGCTCGTCCGGCTCCCCGACGGGTCGTCGGTCATCGACACGCCCGGCCTGCGGCTCGTCGGAGGCTGGGAGGGCACGGGCGAGGCGTTCCCGGACATCGACGCGCTCGCCGCCGGCTGCCGGTTCGCCGACTGCGCCCACGAGGGCGAGCCGGGCTGCGCGGTCGCGGACGCCGTCGAGCCCGACCGCCTGCGCTCGTGGCACAAGCTGCGGCGCGAGCAGGCGCGGCTCGACGACCGGCGCGCCGCGCAGGAGCGCGACCGGCGGTTCACGACCCAGTACGTTCGCGCGGCGCGCGCGGCGCGGCGCGCGAGGGGAGGCGATCGCTGAGGACGCCGGAGGCTCAGGGGGCGCACCCTGGTGATCGCGGTCGGCAAAGGGCGTAGGGTGGCGCACATGCGTCACTCCGCTTTCGGTGCTCTTGCCGCCGCGCTCGCCACGGGCGCCGCCGCCGTCCCCGCTGCGCAGGCCGACACGAAGATCGGCTCCGGCGGGTATTTCGTCCACGCGTGGGACGGGCTCGTCGTCTGGTCGGCGTTCCAGAGCGAGAGCGTCCGCACCCGCCTCTACGCGAAGGAGGCCGACGGCGAGCCCGCGAGGATCCAGGGCACGGGCTCGTCGACGGGGCCGGCGGCGGTCGACGTCGGCCGCGGCAGCGGCGGCCGCGCGCGTCTCGTCTACCAGCGCTGTCCCGATCTCGGGAGCTGCGACATCTACCGCATCGACCCCGCGACGCAGACGAAGGAGCGCAAGCTCTCCTTCTCGACGAAGCGCTTCCTCGAGGTCGCCCCGTCGCAGTGGCGCGGGACCTACGTCTTCGGCCGCACGCGCGGGCCCCAGGCCGGGCGCAGCGACTCGAAGAGCGGCGGGCTGTTCGTCAAGCGCCCCGGGAAGTCGCTGCGGCGCTGGAGCTCGCGGATCCCGACCGACACCGACATCCGCGGCTCGAAGATCGCGTACGCCTACCTGCCGGGCAACCCGCTCGTGAGCACCTACATCTACCTCACGACGACGACCTCGCGGAAGACCTGCCGGGTCGCGCGCGGCGACTCGGAGGCGTTCGTCATCGAGCCCGCGCTCGACGGCGGCTACATCTACTGGCTCGAGGTCCCGCACGAGACCGGCGGTCAGCCGGTGCACATCTGGCGCGCGAAGCTCGACGAGGAGGGCTGCGGGACCGGGCAGGCGCAGCGCTCGACGCGGACGCTCCCGGGCGTCGTCGAGGAGGAGGGCGGCCCGAACGGCCTCGCCGTCGACGACGGCACGATCTACTACTCGAACGGGGACGCGGTCATGCGCCTCGACGACTCGGGCTTCCCCGCCGGGTAGTCGAACGAACGCGAGCGTTCATCTGCTACGGTCCCGACCCTCACCGCAGGGGTGACGGACCGGGAGGAACCTCGCATGCCCGCAGCACGCCGCACGACGTCCATCGCGCTCGCCGCCGCGCTCGCGCTCGGCCTCGCCGCGCCCGCCGGCGCGGGCGCCGCCGAGCGCTCCGGCGCGCCGACCGCGACGGCCGCTGCGAAGGCGAAGAAGCCGTCGACGAAGAAGAAGCGGCCGCGCAAGAAGCGGTCGACGCCTCACCAGACGGCCACGCGCGGCACGCGCGACGTGCTCTACGTCGGCAACAACTGGGAGGGGACGGCGACGATCGTCGACGGCCGCAACTACCGCCGGCTGCGGACGATCGACATCATCCCCGACAAGGAGGAGCGGCTCGCGGAGATCCGCCTCGACCCCGTGCGGCTCGGGTTCTTCCTCGGGATCGGCGTCCTCGTCGGCGAGGGCAACGACCAGTACGTCGACGACATGTTCTCCTCGCACGACGGCCGCGAGCTCTACGTCTCGCGCCCCTCGTTCGCCGACGTCGTCGCCATCGACCTGAAGACCGAGCGGATCAAGTGGCGCGTGCCGGTGGAGGGGCACCGCTCCGACCACATGGATCTCCCCGGACGGCTCGCGGCTCCTCGTCTCGGCCTCGACCGCGCGCAAGGTCCACGTCATCGACACGGCGAAGGGCGAGCTCGTCGACGAGTTCCCCTCCGGTGACCAGCCGCACGAGAGCAACTACTCCGGTGACGGGAAGCGCATCTACCACGCCTCGATCGGCACCGTCTACACCCCCGGCGACGACCACGCGTTCGACGACCTCAAGGGCGACCGCTGGTTCCAGGTCGTCGACGCGAAGACCTACGAGGTGAAGAAGCGCCTCGACATCGGCGCGATCCTCCGCACGTTCGGGTTCCCCGGCATGAGCTCGGCGGTGCGGCCGATGGCGATCGCGCCCGACGAGAAGACCGCGTACTTCCAGCTCTCGTTCCTCCACGGGTTCGTCGAGTTCGACCTCGAGGAGAACCGGCCGGTCCGCGTCGTCAACCTCCCGATCAGCGAGAAGACCGCGAAGCTCCCGCGCGAGGCCTACCTCCTGGACTCCGCCCACCACGGGCTCGCGATGAGCCCGGACGGCAAGCGCCTCTGCGTCGCCGGGACGATGTCCGACTACGCGGCGGTCGTCGACGTCGACTCCATGAAGCACCGGATCGCCTCACGCGGCTCGAAGCCCTACTGGTCGACGAACAGCCACGACGGCAGGAAGTGCGTCGTGAGCTACTCGGGCGACGACCGCATCGCGGTCATCGACTACCGGACGAAGAAGGAGGTCGCCTCCGTGAAGGTCGGCGACCACCCGCAGCGCGTCCGCGAGGGCGTCATCCGCGACAGCTACCTGGACTAGCCCCGAGCGGCCGAACCGGATTCCTGGGGTGCCATGGCACCCCAGGAATCCGGTTCGGCGTTCCAGGGGACGGTCAGGGGCAGCCGGCGCGGGGGGTGGCCGCCACCACTCCCGCCGCCAGGAGCGCGGCGACGCCCGGGGCGTGGCCCGGGAGCGGCGGCGGATCGGCCGGCGTGCGCTCCGGCGCTGCGGCGATCTCGCGCTGCGCGATGGCGCAGAGGTCGTCGCAGAGCTGCAGGGCGACGTCGCGGTCCTCGGTGTCGTGGAGCGCGAGCCGCGCGAGGCTGAGGGGCTCGTCGACCGGGTGGCCCTGGTAGGCGTTCAGCGTCGCGATCGCGAGGTAGGAGACGGCGCGGCGGGAGCCGAGCCGGGCCGCGAGCGGCCGGTCGTCGTCGAAGACCGCCGCGCCCGGCGCCGGGCCGAGATCACGCGGGGCCTCCCCGGCGAGCACCCGCTCGAGCTGCGCGCCCGCCATCTCCGCGACGACCGACGGCGGGTGGCCGACCTGCATCGCGCAGCGCACGAGGGCGATCGACGTGAAGAGGCCGCCGCCGTAGGGCATGTCCGAGGCGTAGTGGATCTGCCCCGGGGGGACGGTCGCGAAGAGGTGCAGGAGGTCGTCGACCTGCCACCAGGCGGTGTCGAAGCAGAGGTTCGGCAGGCGCGTGACGTGGTCGGCGAGGAGGCCGAGGTCGCTGATCCCCGCGTGGGCGAGCACGAGCCGCACGGATGCGTGGCGGTCGCAGATCTCGACGGCGCTCGGCCCGAGCGCCGGGATGCCGCGCCCCGCGTGGAAGAGGAGGATCCCGCCGCCGTGCTCGTCGAGGAGCGCCGCGAGGCGCTCGACCGTCGGATGCGGGAGGTCGAAGGCGTCCGAGCGCGGATGGAGCTTGATGCCCGCCGACCCCGCCTCGAGCCCGCGGCGCGCCTCCTCGAGGGCGTCCGGGGCGCTCGGATCGACGCGGACGAGCGGCCGCAGCCGGCCGGCCGAGCCCGCGCACGCCTCCCGGACCGCCTCGTTCGCCTCGCGGTAGCCGTCGGGCTCGTGGAGCGGGAAGACGAGGGCGCCCTGGTGCCCCGCCCGGTCGAGGCCGGCGACGAGCTCCTCGGTCGTCGCCGTGATCCCGTCCGGGTCGTTCTGCCCGATGTGCGTGTGGGCGTCGACCCATCGCGTCCCGGCCGGGAGGTCGGACATCGTCCGCGCGTGGAGGTCGAGGAGGCAGTCGTCCTGAGGGGCGCCCGGGACGAGCCTCTCGGTCTCGGTGTGGTCCTCGGCGGTCATCAGAACGTCACCGGACGCGCCCCCGCCGGCGCGGCGCGGTGGAGCTCGTCGTTGTCGACGACCTCGCGGCCGAACGGGAAGAGCGCGGCGACCGCGAACTTGAGGTTCCCCGCGGCGAGCGGCAGGCCGATGATGGTGATGGCGAGCGCGATCGCCGAGATGACGTGGATGATCGCGATCCACAGGCCGGCGAGGAGGAACCAGAGGACGTTGCCGATGACGCTCGCCGACCCGGCGTCGGGGCGCGGCACGAGCGAGCGGCCGAACGGCCACAGCGCGAACCCCGCGAGCTTGAAGGCCTGGATGCCGAAGGGGATCGTGATGATGAGCAGGCACATGACGATGCCCGCGAGCACGTAGGCGAGGGCGAGCCAGAGCCCCGACAGGACGAGCCAGACGATGTTGAGCAGGACGCGCACGCTCCCGCGAACCTACCCGCCGCCCCTGCCTCCGATGCGCGGATCACGCGATCAGCGCCGACCCACCTCGCCGCGCTTGAGCACGGACTTGCGCGACCGCGCCACGATCTCGCAGTTCTTCACGGTGTCGGTCGAGTCGACGTAGGCCTTGTCCTTGCCGCGCCCGCAGTCGACGCGGTCGGCTCCGCCGCCCATCGCGACGATGATGTCGTTGCCCGACCCGCCCCAGATGCGGTCGCGGTCGAGGCCCCCGTTGAGCCGGTCGCGACCCGGTCCCCCGCGCAGCTTGTCCCGGCCGCGGCCGCCCTCGAGGAGGTCGTCGCCTGCGCCGCCGTCGATGCGGTCGTGGCCCGTCCGGCCGTAGAGGAGGTCGTCACCGCCGGCGCCGAGGAGGAGGTCGTCGCCCTTCTCGCCCTCGAGGTGGTCGTTCCCGCCGAGCCCCCGGAGGATGTCGTCGCCGTCGCCGCCGAGGAGGAGGTCGGCGTCCGGTATCTCGTCCGTCGCCTCGTCGGTCCCGATGATGTGGTCGTCGAACGGTCCGCCCTTGAGGATGTTCTGCGCCACCTCGCCGAGCGAGCCGGCCGTCGTCGCCTTCGGGCCGCCGCGCGCGAACCCGAGATGGCTCTCCGCGCCGAGCAGCGCGTCCTGCGGGATCTCGACACGCTCCGGCCGCTCGATCACCTCGCAGTTCGCGACGTCGGTCTCGGCCGAACGGGCGAGGACGAGCTTGTCGGTGCCCGCCCCGCAGTCGATGCGGCGGGCGTCCCGTGCGACGATCTCGTCGTCGCCCGGACCACCCTCGACCTCGTCGGCCTCGCCCGTCGAGACGAGGAAGTCGTTCCCCGCCCCGCCGTCGACGAGATCGGGCGCCGTCCCGCCGGAGAGACGGTCGTCGCCCTCGCCGCCGTAGAGCTTGTCGTCGCCGCGGCCGCCGCGCAGGACGTCGTTCCCGGGCCCGCCCATGATGAGGTGGTCGTCGCCGCGGTTGCCGTCGATGTAGTCGTCGCCGTCGCCGCCGCTGAGGAGCTTGTCGTTGCCGAAGCCCGCCTCGACGATGAAGTCGTTCCCCTCGCCGCCGCGGACGACGTCGTCGCCGTCCCCGCCGTCGACGAAGTCGTCGCCGCTGCCGCCCTCGATGCGGTCGTTGCCGGTCCCGCCGTCGAGGAGGTCGTCCCCGCCGCCGCCGAACAGCCGGTCGTCGCCCGAGTCGCCGTAGATCTCGTCCGCGCCGCTGAGGCCGGTGAGGTGATCGTCGTTGAAGCCGCCGGCGATGACGTCGGCCGCCGGGGTGCCGAGGACGACGTCGCGACCCTCGGAGCCGGCGAGCACGAGCCGGGCGGCCGCCTGCGAGGCGAGCGCGCCGAGGGCGATCGTGAGAACCACCACGACCCCCAGCACCGTCGTCCTGACGCCACCCCGCCGCACCGTGGGCGGCATCGTCCCACGCCCGGGGGTCCGCGTGGGAATACTTGCCGGGGGCTAGCATCGCCGCCCATGGAGCAGCTCGCCGACGGGGTGTGGCACCTCAAGGGGTTCCCGCCGAACAACCTCAACGTCTACGTCATCGGGGACGTCCTCGTCGACGCCGGGATCGGGTTCGACAAGCGGCGGATCCTCAAGCAGCTCGAGGGCCGCACGATCACCGCGAACGCGATCACGCACGCGCACTTCGACCACTACGGCTCGAGCCACGCGATCTGCGAGGCGCTCGACATCCCGCTGTGGGCGGGCGAGAAGGACGCGCCGGCGATCGAGGCCGGGAAGATGGTCGCGTTCGGCCGCGAGATCCCCGCCGCCCGCAAGCACCCGGTCGCGCGCCGGCTGAAGGAGGGGGACGAGGTCGCGGGCTTCACCGTCCTCGACACCCCCGGCCACTCGCCGGGCCACGTCTCGTTCTGGCGCGAGTCGGACCGCGTCCTCGTCTGCGGCGACGTCATGTGGGGCTACAACCCGTTCATCCTCGCCGGCGACGTCCGCGAGCCGTTCCCGTTCATCAACCCGGACACGGGCCTCAACCGCGACTCCGCCCGCCGGCTCGCCGCGCTCGAGCCGGCGCTCGTCTGCTTCGGGCACGGGAAGCCGCTGCGCGACACCCGTCGCTTCGTCGACGCGGTCGCGAAGCTCCCGGCCTGACGGCGGGCGGCGGGGATGCGGGCACTCGCCGCGCGGCTCCTCGACCCGCGTGCGCGGGGCGCCGTCGCGCGGCTCGTCGGGCGCTGGGACGGCGCGGACCCGCCGCTCGGCCGCGCATGGATCGACGAGGCGCTCGGTGACGCGGGCCCCGGTCGCCGAGCTCGCCCTCCTCGCCGCCCTCGCCTCCTACCGCGCCGACGAGGCGGCTGTCGCCGCGGCCCGCGAGACGGGCGACCTCGACGACGCCGGCGTCCTCGGCGTCGTCGCGTGGGGCAGCCGGCTCGCCGCTCGCCGCGTCGGCGGATGGCTCTCGCCACGGCCGGTCGCCGCGGCGGAAGGCGAGGGCGGCGGTCGCGACGCCACGTCACGACCACCGCCCCGCACCCCTGCCCTCTGGACCGAGCGGGGTGCGAGCCCCTTCCGCTGGACTCCCCACAAGGCTTGCGAACGAACGTTGGCGAGACGTTGGCGTCCAGCGCTCAGGCGCGCGAGAGCGCGACGAGCTCGCGCACGGCGCCGATCCAGGCGGCCGTCGCGCCGGCGGCGACGAGCGGCGACACCGCCCATGCGCGGCGCCGCAGCTGCGGCGAGCCGTGCGCGCGGACGTGACGGCGGATCGACGCGAAGCGCCGCGGCAGGTAGCCCGGGCCGACCGCCCGCCACGCCGCCCGGCTGAAGGGCCGCACCCCGCGCTCGGCGAGGATGCGCCCGTACCCGCGGCCGCGCGTGTGGTGGTGGCCGACGAGCACGCGGGACGTGCGGCACGGGCTCGCGTGCACGAGCCGGACGTCCTGGGCGCGCCACGCCGAATGGCCGCGCCGCCACAGCGCGGCGTTGACGACCGTGTCCTCGCCGGCGCGGAGGTGCTCGGGGAACCCGCCGAGCTCACGGAGGGCGTCGCCGTCGTACGAGCAGTGCGCGGGAGGCCCGGCGAGCGGACCCGACGGGCGCCCGGGCAGGCACGCCGCGTGGTCGAGCAGGTAGGACGCCCAGCCCGCCGGCGTCCGCGTGCCGTTGAGGATCGTCCCCGTCACCATCCCCGCGCCGGCCGCGTGCGCGCGCACCCGAGCGGCGAGGCTCCCCGGCGGGAGCTCGCAGTGCGAGCCCGGGAACGAGATGACGTCGCCCCGCGCGTGCCGCAGGCCCGCGTTGCGCGCCGCCCCCGGGAGCACGGGGTCGGGGAGCTCGACGAGGAGCACGCGCTCGCCGAAGCGCTCGCGGACGACGTCGGCCGTCCGCGGGCTGCCGCTCACGACGACGATCACCTCGAACGGCGCGCCGGCGTCCTGCTCGACGACGGAGCGCACGACGCGCTCGATCCGCGCGTGGTCGTCGCGGGCGATGACGATCGCGCTGAGGACCGGACCGGAGAGGTCGAGCGCATGGAGGTCCGTGACGTCCCGGGCGGTGTCGGCGAGGACGGGGAGGGCCGGCGGACGCCGCTCCCAGCGGCGCAGCGCGACGGGCTCGGCGAGCAGCGCCTCGTAGGAGACCTGGTGCTCGCGGCCGGGGTCGGCCTCCGCGTACTTGCGGTAGCGCGCCGACCGCCGCTCCGCGCTCATCCCCCCGAGGTGCTGGATGCGGATCGTCGTGCGACGCCGGCGCTCCGGCGGGATCTCGACGGGGACCGGGACGTGGTGCAGCCTCTCCGTCGGGAGGGTGCGGTCGTCGCGGACCGCGAAGAGCCGGTACACCCACAGGCCCGCCTGGTCGTAGCGGTCGAGGCCGTCCTGCATCCGGTGGACCCGGAAGCCGTAGGCCTCGTCGGCGTCCGCCTCGCCGTCGTCGAGGAACGCGCGCAGCGCGGTGCGGTCGTCGGCGTCGATGCGCTCGTCGGCGTCGAGGAAGAGCGCCCAGTCGGCGCCCTCGGCCCGAGCGGCCTCGAGCAGCTCGCTGCGGTTGCGGGCGTCGTCCCAGCCGGCGTAGGTCTCGCGCCGCGGATGGCGCAGGAGCGTCGTGACGAGCGGGTCGGCCGCGAGGAGGTCCGCGGTCGCGTCGGTGCTCCCGTCGTCGAGGGCGACGACGAGATCGGCGAGGCCGCGGACGCCCTCGAGCCATCCGGGGAGGTCGGCGGCGGCGTTGCGGGCGGGGAGGAGGACGGCGAGGCGGGGTCGCGCCGCCGGGGGCGGCGCGGCGGCGACCGGCGCGGCCTCGGCCCCGAGGACCGGGAGGCCGGCGGGGCGCGAGCCCCAGCGCACGAGGCTCCCCGACGGCGGCGCGTCGAGGCCGCCGAAGCTCGTCGGCCACTCGCCGGCGGGATCGGCCGCCGCGTACTTGCCGACGCGCGCCTCGAGCCGCTGCGGCGAGTCGGCCCCGAGGTGGCGCAGCCGGATCGTCGTCGGCACCCACGCGCCCCGCGGGATGTCGGAGGGGACCGGGATGCCGTGGAGGCGGTGCGGGGCGAGGCGCTGGCCGGGCCGGTGCGCGAAGAGCCTCCACACGAGCGCCGGGCGGTCCTCGACGTCGTGCGGGCCCCACGCGCGGAAGTGCTGCAGGCCGTAGGCGCAGCCGGGGATCGCGTCCGGCGAGGAGAGGAACGCGCGCAGCGCGGCGGCGTCGTCCTGCTCGATGCGCTCGTCGGCGTCGAGGAACAGCACCCAGTCGGGCGCGATGTCGTCCGCGGCGGCGAGGAGCGCGTTGCGGTTCGCGGCGTCGTCCCAGCCCGCGGCGTCCGGTCGCGGCTCCCGCGTGAGGAGCCGGGTGACGAGCGGGTCGGCGGCGAGGAGCGCGCGCGTCGCGTCGGTGCTGCCGTCGTCGAGGGCGAGCACGAGGTCGGCGAGCGGGCGGACGGCGTCGAGCCATCCGGGGAGGTCGGCCTCGTCGTCCCGCGCCGGGAGGAGCACCGCGAGCACCGGCGCGTCGTCGCGGGCGGCGGCGAGGAGGCGGTCGAGATCGAGGTTGCCGGGGCAGGTCTTGTCGCCGCGGATGTCGCGGTGCGCGACGACGTGCGCGCGGTCGAGCGGGACGTCCCAGCGCCGCGCGATCGCCGCGAGGAGCCGGCCCCCGGCGCGGTACTGCCCGGCCGGGCGGGCGACGGCGAGCGGGTCGCCGCCGTCCTCGAACTCGATGCCGATCGTCCGCGCGTTCACGTCGCCCCCCTGCGCGAGCGCCGCGCCCGCGCCGGCGGCCGCGACGGTCCGGCCCGCGTGGAACGCGGTGTCCTCCTCGGCGACGCAGCGCACCACCCGCCCGTCGAGACCGACGACGTAGTGCGCGCTCACGCCGCTGCGCGGATCCTCGAACCAGGCGACCGCCGCGTCGAGCGTCCCGTCGGTCGTGTGGACGACGACGGCCTCGGGACGCGCCCCGCCGCGCCCCTCCCGCCGCCGGCGGGCCGGACGCTCCTCCATCACCGCCGGAACGTCGCCGCCGTCTTGCGGGAGGCCGACTTGCCGTCGATCCGCCCCACGACCGTGAACGCGAGCCGCACCGCGTCGCGCTCGGAGAGGAGCGCGCGGCCGCGGCGCGTGAGGGTGAGCGTGACGTCGCCGCCGTCGGAGCCGAGGCGGCGGGTGCCGCGGGCGACGGTCGTCGTGCGCTTGCGCGGCTTGCGGCCCTTGCGGCGCTCCGTGTAGGTCCAGTCCGCGCGGGCGCGCACCCGACCCGGGTCGAAGTCCTCGACCGCGAGGACGACCTTGCGCCGCCGCAGCAGCGTGTCGAGCTTGACGCGCTTGGGCGTGACGCTGCGCGGCGCCGTCCCGCCGCCGCCGGCGGGCGGCGCCGGGGGCGGGGGCGGCGGGACGGCGGCCGGTGCCGCCGCTGGGACGGCGGCGACGGGCACGGCGGCGGGCGGCGGGGCGGGATCGACGGCGACGAAGCCCTCGAGCGGCGCTCGCACGAGGCCGGTCGCGTCGTGGACGACCGCGCGGAACTCGTAGATCGTCCCGGGGACGAGGCCCGTGATCGTCTGCGAGAACGCGGCGGGGACGCCGGGTCGGCCGGTCGAGACGACCGCGCACGTCGCGGTGAAGGTCGGGTCGGGCGCCCCTTGGACGCGGTACTCGAACCAGTGCGGGACGGCGAACCCCGGCGCGTCGACCTCGCCG
This sequence comes from Paraconexibacter sp., assembly GCF_059438195.1. Taxonomy (NCBI): domain Bacteria; kingdom Bacillati; phylum Actinomycetota; class Thermoleophilia; order Solirubrobacterales; family Paraconexibacteraceae; genus Paraconexibacter; species Paraconexibacter sp. The sequence continues at coordinate 11,687 of NZ_JBLKKY010000065.1, read as the reverse complement.
CGCAGCGTCGCCTGCCGCCCCGTGACGCCGGTCGCCGGCCGCGTCCACAGGCCGCCGACCGGGTCGTCGGCGTAGAGGGCGTTGCAGCTGTAGAAGTCCTCGACGTGGGCGGCCTCGGCGCGCGCCGGGGAGAGGAGCTCCGCGTAGGAGACGGCGGCGGCGACGGAGACGCCGGCTCCGACGAGACGGCGGATGAACTGTCGCCGGCCCATGCGCCCGGCGACGTACTGCTCGACGATCTGGGAGGTGCTCACGCTGACCCTGCTCTCGCGGTCCTGCCGCGGACGGGCATGACCGGCGGCGCGGGGACGTTAGTCCGCGCACGTTGGGAGGACGTTGGCGCCGGTGCCGTCAAGGCGTCTCGCCGCGCACGAGCGCCTCGTGGAGCACCCGCAGCTCCTCGCACGGGGCTGCCGCGAGCTCGTCGCGCAGCCGTCGGCGGAGGTCCTCGTAGGCCTGGAGCGCCTCCGCCGTGTTCCCCTGCCGGGCGAGCGCGCGGATGAGGATCGCGTGGCCGGCCTCGCGGTAGGGCGCCGCCTTGACGACGGCGCGCGCCGCCTGCGCCGCCTCCGTGAGCTCGCCCTCGGCGAGCGCCGCGCGGCCGAGGTCCTCGTGGACCGCGGCGCGGCGGATGTCGAGGTCGCGGCGCAGCTCCGCCATCCACGGCGCGTCGTCGTCGGCGAGCGGGTCGTGCCGGCACGCCTCGAGGGCCTCGCGCGCGGCCGTGAGCGCCAGGGTCCGCCGAGCCCGCCTCGAGGTGCCGGCGGGCCTCGTCGCCCCGGCGGGCGAGCACCTCGACGTCGACCCAGACGGGTGCGGGCAGGTCGAGCGCGACGACGGACTTCCCGGTGATGACCTCGGTCCCGACCGCGCGGCGGGTCTTCGAGAGGAGCGCCCGGAGGGCCGGGTCGGCCTTCGCCGGCGCCCCGAGCGGCCAGACGGCGTCGACGAGCTCGTCGCGGGGGATCTCGCGCTCCCGGTGGAGGACGAGATAGGTGAGGAGCAGCCGGCCCTGGCGGCCGGGGAGGAGATGCTCGACGCGCCGGCCGTCGATCGCCACCTCGAGCCGGCCGCAGAGCCGGACGTCGGTTCGCGTCACGCGGCCGGCGTCACCGTCGCCCGCGGACGCCGCGAGGGCCTGGAGCGCGTGCCGCGCCGCTGCGGGGTCGAGGATCGCCTGACCGCGCGCGACCGCGCTGATCGCGTGGGCGAGGTCCTCGCGCCCGGCGCCCTTGAGGAGGTAGCCGCGCGCGCCGGCGCGCAAGGCGGTCGCGATCGACTGCTCGTCCTCGAACATCGTGAGGACGAGGACGCCGACGTCGGGGGCGCGCTGGACGATCGCGCTCGTCGCCTCGACACCGCCGAGGTCGGGCATCTGCAGGTCCATGACGACGACGTGGGGCCGCAGGCGCTCGGCGAGAGCGGCGGCCTCCCGCCCGTTGCCCGCCTCGCCGATGACCTCGAGCCCCTCGACGGACGCGATGAGGCGGCAGAGGTTCGCGCGGAACCCGTCGTGGTCGTCGGCGACGAGGACCGTCGTGCGGGGGAGGGCGCTCACGGCCCCTCCACGGGGAGGACGGCGACGACGCGGACGCCGTCGCCGGGGGCGCCCTCGATCGTGCAGGCGCCGCCCACCTCGGCGGCGCGCTCCCGCATCGAGACGAGCCCGACGCCGCCGGAGGCGCCGTCGGCGAGTCCGCGCCCGTCGTCGCGCACCTCGACGTGGAGGTCGTCGCGACGCTCGAGGCGGACGACGCACCGTCGCGCGCGCGAGTGCCGGCCGGCGTTCGTGAGGGCCTCCTGGACGATGCGGTAGGCGGCGACCTCGACCGCCGCCGGCAGCTCGCCGAGTCCGCCCGCCGGCGCGACATCGACCTCGACCTCCGGCGAGGACGAGCTGCCGCGGGACAGCCGCTCGACCCGCGCCCGGATCGCGCCGACGAGGCCGAGCTCGTCGAGCCGCGGCGGCCGGAGGTCGTCGACGAGCCGGCGGATCTCCGCGATCGCGTCGCGCAGCTCGGCCGACGCGCCGTCGATCTCGGCGCGCACCGCGGCGTCGGCCGGCGTCGAGTCCCCGTTGCGCTCGAGGAGCCCCGCCGCGATCTCGAGCCGCATCGTCACCGCGGCGAGCGAGGGCCCGAGCCCGTCGTGCAGATCGCGGCGCAGGCGCCGGCGCTCCTCCTCCCGCGCGGCGACGAGCTCGCCGCGGGAGTGCTGGAGCTCGGCGGCCATCTCGTTGAACGTCGCGGTGAGCATGCCGAGCTCGTCCTCGTGCAGGACAGGGGCGCGTGCCGCGAGGTCGCCCGCCTTCAGGCGCCGCGTCGCGTCGAGGAGCGCGGCGACCGGGCGCAGGATCGCGCGCACGACGAGCGCCACGAGCGGCAGGGTCGTGAGGCCGATGACGGCGACGACGATCGCGAGCTCGGTGCCGAGATCGCCGAGCCGCGCGCCGTCGTGCTCGGTGAGGACCGCGACGGTGATCGAGCTGGAGCCGGCGATGAGAGGCAGCGAGATGAGCAGCCGCCGTCGCAGCGAGAGGACGGGCCGCGCCTTGAGCTGCGCGTCCCCGAGCTCGTCCGTGATGTGCTCGACGACGGGACGCAGGTAGAGCTCGGCGCCGAAGACGCTGAGGAGCAGGTGGTAGGAGAACGCGACGAGGACGGCGGCGAAGACGACGAGCGTCTCGGCGACGCCGAGGTCGAAGTCGGCGGCGGCGTAGAGGGCGACCGGCAGCGCGACGAGCAGGGTCCCGCCGGCGACCTTCGCGGGGAGGACGGCGACCGGCGTGCGGACCGCGCGCCGCCAGGCGCGCTCGGCACCCTCGCGGCCGCCGCCGCCGGCGACCCACTCGCGGGTGGGCTGCAGCGAGCGGCGGATCGCGACGACGCTCGCGGTGAGGCTCGGCGCGAGGATGCCCTGCGACACGACGAGGAAGCGCGCGAGCTCCCCGCCGTCGAGATCGACGTAGATCGTCAGGCAGGCGCCGGAGGCGAGGCCGACGAGCACCGCCGGGACCACGTACACGACGAGATAGGCGTCCAGGTAGCGGGGACCCAGACGCCGATAGGCGCGCTGAAGCGTCCCCATGGCGCCCCATCCTAGTGCGTCGCGCGGCGCCTCACCCGGGCGGGCGGGTCACCCGACGAGGCGGCGGCACCGGCGGGACGTGCGCTGCGCCCGGCTCCGCCGATCCGCGCGGCCGGGGTGGCATCCCCCGGCCGCGGTCGGCGGGGCCGGCTCAGCCGGCGAGCCAGATCGCCCCGTCGCGCAGCTCGACCGGGAAGGTCTTCAGCTTGCGGGCGCCGAGCGTGCCCTTCACGGCCCCGGAGATCGGCCGGAACGCGCCCTGCGGGCCGCGCAGCATCTTGCCGGTCTTCACGTCGAACTGGGCCGCGTGCCACGGGCACTCGAGGCAGCCGTCATCGTCGACGCGGCCCTTGCCGAGCGGCGCCATGAGATGGCGGCAGCGGTTCGAGACGGCGAAGGGCTCCCCGTTGCTGAGGCCGACGGCGAGCGCGCCGTGCGGCGTGTTCTCGACGGTCGTCACCCCGCTGTCGTCGAGGTCCTCGACGGCGATGAGGCGTGTGGCGGTCTCGGTGCTCATGTATCTCCCCTGTCGGTGTCTCTCCTCTCCCACCCTACGGGCGCGGGCGGCGGGCGGTCCAGGGGGTAGCGTGAACGGGATGCGAGTGAGCGTCCTCGACCAGTCCCCGATCGGGGAGGGCTTCACGGCGGCCGACGCGCTGCGGGGCTCCCTCGATCTCGCGGCGCGCGCCGACCGGCTCGGCTACCACCGCTACTGGCTCGCCGAGCACCACGGAGGCGCGATGGCCTGCGGGAGCCCGGAGGCCCTCATCGGCCCGGTCGCGCAGGTGACCGAGCGGATCCGCGTCGGCAGCGGCGGCGTCATGCTGCCGCACTACAGCCCGCTGAAGGTCGCCGAGACGTTCGCGATGCTCGACGCCCTCGCCCCGGGGCGGATCGACCTCGGGCTCGGCCGGGCCCCGGGGACCGACCCGCTCCGCGCCTACGCGCTGCAGCGCGATCGCCGCGACCGCGCGCCCGACGACTTCCCCGAGCAGCTCACCGAGCTCCTCGCGCACCTCGGGCTGCGGCCCTACGCCGAGCGCCATCCCTTCGCGCCGCTGCGGGTCCGCGCTCCCGAGGCCGCGAGCGACGGCGGTCCGGTGCCGTGGCTCCTCGGCAGCTCGGCGCAGAGCGCGATCTGGGCCGGGCAGCTCGGGCTCCCCTACGCCTACGCGGACTTCATCAACCCCGACGGCGAGGACGTCGCGGCGCTCTACCGGGAGCGGTTCGTCCCCAGCGAGCAGCTCGCGGCGCCGCGCCTCATCCTCTCCGCGTGGGCGATCGCCGCGGAGACGACCGACGAGGCGGTCGCGCTCACGTCGAGCGGGCGGATGATGTTCCGGCTCCTGCGCCGCGGCCGCGCGGGGCTCGTGCCGCCGGTCGCCACGGCCGAGGCGTTCCTGCGCTCGGAGGGCATCGACTCCCCGCCGCGGCGCATGACCGCGGGGACGCCCGAGGAGGTCAGGGCGCGGCTCGAGGAGAAGGTCTCGCGCTACGTCGCCGACGAGCTCATGATCGTCGCCGTGACGCACGAGCACGGCCCGCGCGTGCGGTCCTACGAGCTCATCGCGGAGGCGTTCGGCCTCGAGGGCGCGGAGGCGGCGGCGAGCGGCCTGGCCGGCGCCGAGTAGGGTCGCGCCCGGATGCGGCAGCTCAGCGGACTCGACTCCCAGTTCCTCGCCCTCGAGACGGAGACCGTGCTCGGCCACGTCGGAGGCCTCGCGGTCTTCGACCCCGCGACCGCTCCCGGCGGGCGGCTCGGCGTCGAGGAGGTGCGGGCCGTCGTCGCCGAGCGCCTCCATCTCCTGCCGCCGCTGCGCTGGAGGCTCGTCACGGTCCCGCTCGGGCTCGACCGGCCGTACTGGGCGGCGGACCCCGACTTCGACGTCGCGCGGCACGTCCGCGAGATCGACCTCGACCCGCCCGGGGACGAGCGCCATCTCGCCGACGTCGTCGCGCGCCTCGCGGCGGAGCGGCTGGACCGCAGCCGGCCGCTCTGGGAGATCTCCGTCATCCGCGGGCTCGTCGGCGGCCGCGTCGGCGTCTACACGAAGATGCACCACGCGCTCATCGACGGCGTGAGCGGCGCCGAGGTGATGGGCGTCCTGTGGGACCTCTCGCCGGAGGGGCGCGAGGTGCCGCCTCCTCCTCCGCCCGAGGAAGAGGACCCGTCGCTCTCCCCGCCGGCCGGGGCCCTCGAGATGCTCGGGCGCGGCCTCACCGCGCTGCCGCGCCAGCCGCTGCGCGCGCTGCGCGCCGCGCCGACGATGCTCGTGCACGCCGACGTCGCGCCGTCGCTCCTCGGCCTCCCCGGCGCCGAGCCGGTGAGCCGCGGGCTCTCGCGTCTGCGCCGCGCGGTCGGCGGCGCGACCGGCCCGGAGGCCGACCACGTCATCGAGCGGCCCGCGGTCCACGCGCCGCGCGGGGTCCCCTTCAGCGGCCGCATCAGCGCGCGGAGGACCTTCGCGTTCGGGTCGCTCTCCCTCCCGCACGTGAAGGACGTGAAGAACCGCTTCGGCGTCACGGTGAACGACGTCGTCGTCGCGCTCGCCGCCGGCGCGGTCCGCGAGTGGCTCCTGCGGCGCGAGGCGCTCCCCGGGAAGCCGCTCGTCGCGCAGATCCCCGTCTCCGTGCGCACGGAGGAGCAGATGGGGACCTACGGCAACCGCGTCTCGGTGATGATCATCCCGATCCCGACCCATCTCCCGGAGGCCGCGGACCGGCTCGACCACGCCCACGCGTGCCTGCGCGCGGCGAAGGAGCGCCACCGCGCGCTCCCTGCGGAGACGCTGCAGGACGCGACGGCGTTCATCCCGCCGGCGATCAACGCGAGAGCGGCGCGCGTCGCGCTCCAGCTCGCCTCCTCGGCCGCGCTGCGGCCGCTCTTCAACCTCATCGTCTCGAACGTCCCGGGTCCGCCCGTCCCGCTCTACCTCGCCGGCGCGGCCCTCGAGGCGCACTACCCGGTGAGCGTCATCGCCGACGGGTCCGGCCTCAACATCACCGTCTTCAGCTACCTCGACCGCGTCGACATCGGCGTCATCGCCGACCCCGAGCAGGTTCCCGACCCCCACACCCTCGTCGACGCGATGGGCGACGAGCTCGAGGCGCTGTGCCGCGCCGCGGGCGTCGGGGCCGAGGACGACTGACTACACCTTCGGGTCGGGGTGCCCGAAGCGGGCGCCCTCCTCCCACTCCGAGGCGACGTTGCCCTGCGCCGGGATGCCGCCCGCGCGCTTGAGGATCGACGCCATGTGCATGAGGTTCCACGCCATGAAGACGGTGTTGCGCTGGGTGAACGCGTTCTCCGGGCCGCCGGAGCCCTCGTCGGCGTAGCTCGGTCCGGGGCCGGCCTCGCCGAGCCAGTAGGCGTCGGCGTCCGGCGGGATCGTGTAGCCGATGTGCTGCAGCGAGTAGAGGACGCCCGCGGAGGCGTGCTTGCCGCCGTCCTCGTTGCCGGTGATGACGACACCGCCGACCTTCCCGTAGAACACGGGGAGGCCGCGCTCGTCGACGTCGGCGCTCTGCGCGTAGAGGCGCTCGATGATCCCGGTCGCGATGCTCGACTTCTCGCCGAGCCACAGCGGCGTCCCGAGGACGAGGATGTCGGCGGCGAGCACCTTCGGCCAGATCTGCGGCCAGTCGTCGCGGTCGAAGCCGTGCTCGGTCATGTCGGGCTGGACGCCCGGGGCGATCTCGTGGTCGACGGCGCGGATCGTCTCGACGCGCACGCCCTGCGCGCGCATGACGCCGATGGCGACGTCCATGAGCACCTGCGTGTGCGAGAGCTGCGGGCTCGGCTTCAGCGAGCAGTTGAGGAACAGCGCGGAGAGGTCCGAGTGGTCGGCGGCGGAAGCATCGGGGGTCATGGCAGACGACCGTACCCGCGGGTGCCGCCGAGGCGAGCGTGCCCTGGCGGGACGCCGCTCGCCACCGAAGCTACGCGACTGTATAAAGTCGCGCGCCATGACCCCTCAGATCTCCGGCCGCACGGCGGTCGTCACGGGCGCGGCATCGGGCATCGGCCGCGCGACCGCCCAGCTCCTCGCGACGCGCGGCTGCCCGCTCGTCCTCGTCGACAAGGACGAGAAGGGCCTCGAGGAGACCGCGGCGAGCGTCTCGGTCCCGACGCTCGTGCGCACGATGGATGTCGGCGATCGCTGGGCCCAGCAGCAGCTCGCCGCCGAGGTGAAGGACTGGCAGGGTCCGGTCGGCCTCGTCCTCAACAACGCGGGCGTCACGCTCTCGCAGACGGTCGCGGGGTCCTCGACGGAGGACCTCGAGTGGCTCATGAACATCAACTTCTGGGGCGTCGTCCACGGGACGCAGGCCTACCTGCCGATCCTCATGGAGCAGGACTCGGGCGTGGTCGCGAACGTCTCGAGCATCTTCGGGATCATCGCCTGGCCGACCCAGGCGATCTACAACGCCTCGAAGTTCGCCGTCCGCGGGTTCACCGAGTCGCTGCGCCACGAGCTGCGCGGCACGGGCGTGCAGTCGGTCTGCATCCATCCCGGCGGGATCGACACGCACATCGTCGACAACGCGCGGTTCTTCGTCGACGACCACGGCAACACCGATCACGAGGCGCTGCGCAAGGACTTCAAGAAGGTCGCGCGGACCTCGCCGGAGAAGGCAGCGACGACGATCGTCGAGGGGATCGAGAAGGGGAAGGTGAAGATCCTCATCGGGCCGGACGCGCGCGCGACCGACCTCCTGCAGCGCGTCGCCCCCGTCCGCTACTTCGACGTCATCAAGCGCCTCGAGCCGCTCGTGCGCCGCTGAGCCCCGCGAGATGCAGGACGGTGACCGCAGCGGTCACGATCCTGCATCTCGCGGGATGGGCGCGCCGTCAGCGGCGCGCCCGCACGAGCGTCGCGTCGACCTCGCTGCGGGTCCCCGCCTCGGTCGCGTCGCGGTTGACCGCGGCGAGCGTCATCGTCGAGCGCACGCGCCGGCGCAGCGAGCGCTGGGCCGCCGCCAGCAGGCGGAAGCGCACGAGCTGCGTCTCGCCGGGGGCGATCGACACCGGCCGCGCCAGGACGCGGTCGCCGAGCGGCGGTCCGGCGAGCGACGCGGAGCCCTCGCAGGCGGCGTCGGCCTTCGCCGGGCACGTGACGCGCGCGCTCACGCCGCCCGTCCGGCTCGCGCGCCGGTGCGCGAGCCGCGCCCGCATCGCGCGGGCCCGGCGGGGCCCGGCGGGCGGGACCGCGCGGTCGATGATCGGCTGCACGAAGAGCTGCGGCTCGAAGAGCGCGGTGTGGAAGCCGCGGTCGGGGTCGACCGGCTCGGGGAGCTCGCCCTTCGCGTCGGCGGGCACGTCGACCTTCTCGTCGGTGATCGCGGCGAGGAGCTCGGCGTAGACCTCGTTCTCCCACCCCTCGCCGCCCGGGAGGCCGGTGCGGACGAAGACGAGATCCTGCGACGGGAAGACCGTGACGCGCTGGTCGAGGAGGCCGCTGAACTGGTAGGCGTCAGGCGGCACCGACGGGAACATCCGGCCCGACTCGACGGGCCGGTCCGCGATCCGCGGGGAGACGCACGTGCCGCCCGCGTTGAGCCAGATGAGCCAGCCGTAGCACTCGTTCGTCGAGGTCGGGGTGAGCGCCTCGCGCAGGTAACGCGTCGAGAGGAGGCGGCGGCCCTTCCAGACGCCGTCGCGCCGCATGAGCTCCCCGAGGCGGCCGAAGTCGTCGGGCACCATGTTGACCCCGAAGAAGGCCTGCGTGTGGCCCTCGCTGTCGCGGATCCAGCGCCAGTCGCCGCGACGGATCCCGAGCGGACCGAAGAGCTCGCGCTGCGCGAAGGCCTGGAAGTCCTCGCCGGCCGCGCGCTCGACGGCGTGCGCGAGCACCGTCACCGAGCTCTGCGCGTACTCGTAGTACGTCCCCGGCTCCTTGTCCATGGGCAGCTGCAGCCACTCGGAGATGCGGTCGGGCAGCGCGAGGTCGTAGTCGCGCAGGCCGTTCCAGTAGACGCCCGAGGTCATCGTGAGGAGGTCGCGCATCGTGACGGCGCCGTGGCCCTCGTCGGCCTCCGGGACGAGCGCGCCGACCGGGTCGTCGGGGCTGATGAGCCCCAGCGTCATCGCGCGCCCGAAGACGAGGGACGTGACGGACTTCGCCATCGACCAGCTCTCGTACTGCGCGCCGGCGTTGAAGACGGCGCCCCGATCGGCGCCGACGAGGCACCCGCGGCGGTAGACGCGGACCGAGTGCCCGCGCCGCGACGACGCGTCGTCGATCGCGGCCTGCAGCTTCTTCCCGTCCAGCCCGAGGCTCTCCGGCGACCGGCGCTCCCAGCGCTCGCCCGGCTCGTCGCAGACGCTCGCGGGCGCGGCGGCGGCCGGTGAGGCCGCCAGCCCGGCGGCGATGAGCGCGGCGGCGGCCGCGAGGATGGTGCTGCGAGGACTCCCCATCAGGTGAACGCCTCCGTTCGTTCGACGCCCCGTACGTTAGCTGCAAATGCCGTGAGGAACGTCGGTGGGGGTGGGTCAGAAGACGAGGTAGCGCTGCGCGACCGGGGCGAGCTCGGTCTGGAAGAGCAGGGCGAGCAGCCCCTGCTCGAGGCGGACGCCGAGGTCGCGGACCTCGCGCCACGTCGCGCTCTCGTCGCGCGTGAGGCGGGTGAGCGACCGCAGCTCCGCGCGGCGTTCCGGGTCGGAGAGGACGCCGAGCCAGGCGTCGTAGGCGCCGAGGGCGCGGGTGCCCACGTCGAGGCCGCCGGTCGCCTCGGCGGCGAGGAACGCGGCCGCGAGCCGGTCGGTCGGCGGGGCGGCGAGCTGCGCGGCGAGGAAGTCGCCCATCGCCTCCGCCGTGCGCTCCCGGCACTTGAGGACCGGGACGAGGCCGCCCGCGAAGAGCATCTTCCGCGAGAGGCGGAGCTTCGCGTTGCGCAGCACCCACTTCTCGTCGGCGGCGCCCGCCGCGCGGTGCTTGCCCTCGAAGTCGACGCAGATCGTGCGCCAGTAGCGGATGAGGTCGTTGAGGAGGAACCGCGGCGGCGCGTAGTCGCCCTGGTCGGCGGCAGGGTCGAGATAGGCGTCGAGGACCGCCCGGACCGCGGCGGCCCACACCTCGTCGCCGGTCGCCGGGATCGACTCGAGGAGGAGCAGCATCCTCCGCGTGAGGTTCTTGTTCGTGTCGTCCTCGAGGCCGATGTGCCGCGAGAGCGACGTCGCCGAGACGACCTCGCCGAAGGTCCCCTGCTCGCCCGGCGCCGCGACGCCGGCGCCGATCGCGTCGCCCACCCAGCCGAGGAGCTGCCGGCTCTCGCTCTCGGGCGGGGCGGCGCCGGGGACGACGAGCGCCCAGTCGTCGTCGCTCTCGGGGGTCGGCTCGGACCGTCCCCACGAGCCGAAGAGGACGACCGCGTGGCGGACCGCCTCCTCCTCGCCGAGGAGCGACGCGGGCGGGCCCTCGGCGAGCCGCGGCTGCAGGGCGGCGAGCCGCTCGGCGGTGAGGGCTCGTGCCGCGGCGAGGTGCGGGAACTCCGCTCCGGTGCGCGACGCGAGCTCGTCGAGCGCGCCGAGAGGGCTGGGGGCCGCGGTCTCCACGTCCCGCGGAGCGTATGCGAGGCGCGGCCGGGCGGACGGTCAGGCGGGGCGCAGCGGCGCCTCGAGGATCCATGGCACGTCGCGGCAGCGGTCGAGCAGCGGCGCGAGGTGCGCCTCGTCGGACGCCGTCATCGGGCGGTGGCGGGCGCGCTCGTCGAGCGCGCTCACGTGGAGGTGACGCAGGCGCGAGCCGAAGCGGTCGAGGATCCGATGCCCCTCGTCGAGCGACGGATCGAGGTGCCCCGCGTGGGCGACGTCGAAGCAGAGGCCCGCCGCGGGAAGGGCGGCGAAGACGGGCGCGAGCTCGTCGGCCGTGCGCCCGCTGGGCTTGCGGACGTCCATGTTCTCGATGACGAGCGTGCGGCCGAGCGGGATCCACGCCGTGGGGTCGACGAGCGTGTCGGGGTGGACGACGATGGCGTCGACGCGGCCGACGAGCGGGAGGAGCTGCCGGACGAGCTCGGCCTCGGCGAGCGTGCGCGCCTTCGAGGGCGCGTGGACGCTGAGGAACCGGAAGGGCAGGGACGGCGTGGCCGCGAGGTGGTCGAGCAGCGTCGGGAGCTCGGGCTCGGAGAGGGCGGCGAGCTCGACGGCCTCGGTCGAGGTCGCCGCGGCACGGGCGATGAGGTCGGCCCAGTGGTCGGCCCAGTCGCCGGAGCCCTCGCGGAGGAAGCCCGTCGAGCAGCCGAGCTGAACGTGGCCGCCGAGCCGGGTGGCGGCGCGATGGAGGACGGCGGAGACCATGAAGGGTCGCTCACGGTAGCGAGCCGCCCGGCCGGACCGGGCGATCCCTTGCAGGAGTCCCCGCTCGCTCCGCGGAACGGCGCCTCAGCGGATGCGGAGGCTGCGGCGCGTCACCGCGCGGCGCTCCGCGACGCCCGTCCGCCGCAGGGTGAGCCGCGCGCGGCCGCCATCGGCGCGGACGAGGCGCCGGGCGCGGGGGGAGAGGCGCAGCGTCACGGGCCCCGAGGACCCCGCCGCGATGCGGTAGCCCACGCGGCGCAGGGCGCGTCCGCGGCCGCCGCGGCGCTCGAGCGCCGCGGCG
>NZ_JBLKKY010000064.1:0-24328 GCF_059438195.1 Paraconexibacter sp. | reverse complement strand
TCCTTGCCGAGCCGCATGATGAGCGGGCTCTTCGCGGCGAGCCGGCCCGCCCAGTCCGAGACGGTCGCCGCATGGTCCTTGCGCGGCACGACGGTGTTGACGACGCCGAGCCGCTCGGCCTCGTCGGCTCCGAAGCGGTCGCCGAGGAGGAGCATCTCGTTCGTCTTCTTGCGGCCGACGTTGCGGTAGATGATCGCCGCGATCATGTACGGGAAGAGCCCGACGTTGATCTCGGGCGTCCCGAACGTCGACTCGTCGCTCGCGATGATGAAGTCGCAGGCGAGCGCGAGGCCGAACGCGCCGGCGAGGCAGTGCCCGTCGACCGCGGCGATGACCGGCTTGCCGAGGCCGCCGATGCCCGCGAAGAGCTTGGGGAACTTGTCGGAGCCGAGGTACTTGTGGGCGAGCGGCGCATCGCTCCCGAACCCGGCGAGGTTCCCCCCGGCCGACCACGTCGTCGGGTGCGTCGAGGCGAGGACGATGCAGCGGACCGCGTCGTCCTCGGCGGCGGCGTCGAACGCCGCCACGAGGTCGTGCAGGAGCTCGTCCGTCATCGCGTTGCGGTTGTCGGGCTGGTCCATCGCGATCGTCGCGACGCCCCGGTCGTCGACGTCGTAGCGCAGGGTCTCGTAGCTCATCGGGTCCTCTCCTCGGATCGGGCGGGTACGTCGGAGCCCCGCACGATATGCGCAGGCCGCCCCGGCCGTTTCGTGGAAAGTGGAAAGTGGCACTGTTCACTTTCTGCTCACGACCGGCTACGGTCCGGCCATGAGCACCCCGACCTCCGACGTCCTCAAGCCCGACCACGGGCAGCCGCGCAAGCACTTCATCTTCACCGAGGAGCACGACCGGCTCCGGGAGTCGATCCGGGCCTTCGTCACGAAGGAGTGCGCGCCCCACGCCGAGGAGTGGGAGGAGACGACGTTCCCCGACTCGATCATGCGGCGCATGGGCGAGCTCGGCTTCCTCGGCCTGTCGATGCCGGAGGAGTACGGCGGCCAGGGCGGCGACTACTTCGCGAGCCTCGTCCTCGCCGAGGAGATGGCCCTCTCGCAGTCCGGCGGCTTCGCGATGGCCGTCGCGGTGCAGACCGACATGGCGATGCCGCCCATCCACATCTTCGGGACCGAGGAGCAGAAGCAGCGCTGGCTCGTCCCGGCGATCAAGGGCGATGCGATCCTCGCGCTCGGCATCACCGAGCCCGACGCCGGCTCCGACGTCGCCGGCATCAAGACGCGCGCCGTCTACGACGAGGCGACCGATGAGTACGTCATCAACGGCTCGAAGACCTACATCACCAACGGCCACCGGGCGGACGTCATCGTCCTCGTGACGAAGACCGATCCCGACGCGGGGCATTCCGGCATCACGCTCTTCCTCGTCCCGATGGACGCCCCCGGCGTCGTCCGCGAGCAGCGCCTCAAGAAGCTCGGCATGCACGCCTCGGACACGGCCCTCCTCGCGTTCCAGGACGTCCGCGTCCCCGCGAGCGCGATGCTCGGCGAGAAGGGCAAGGGCTTCTACCACATCTCCTGGGAGCTCCAGGGCGAGCGGCTCATCGGCGCCGCCGGCTCCGTCGCGGGCGCCCAGCGCGTCTTCGACCAGACGCTCCAGTACGCGCTCGAGCGCAAGGCGTTCGGCCGCGAGATCGGCCACTTCCAGGTCATCCGCCACAAGTTCGCCGAGATGGCGACGAAGATCGAGACCGCGCGCCAGATGGTCTACACGACCGCGTGGCGCTTCGCGAACGGCGAGTACCCCGTGCGCGAGATCTCGATGGCGAAGCTCCACGCGTCGCGGATCGCGGTCGAGGTCGCCGACGAGTGCATCCAGATCCACGGCGGCGCCGGCTACATGCAGGAGTACGGCGTCGAGCGCGCGTGGCGCGACCTGCGGCTCAACCGCATCGGCGCCGGCACCGACGAGATCATGCTCGAGGTCATCGGCCGCTCCTACGGGCTCTGAGCGCCGCGATGGCCACCTTCGAGAAGGGCGTCCCCGAGGCCCGCGCCGAGCGGGCCATCCTCCCCCCGTTCACCCAGGAGCACGAGGACCTGCGCGAGCAGGTCCGCCGCTGGGTCGCGAGCGAGCTCGCCCCGCACGCCGACGAGTGGGAGGAGGCGCGCTGGTTCCCGAACTCGGTCTTCCACCGGATGGCCGAGCTCGGCTTCCTCGGCCTCAAGTACCCCGAGGAGTACGGAGGCCAGGGCGGCGACCACGTCCATCAGGCCGTCATGGCCGAGGAGCTCGCCTGGTGCGGATCGGCCGGACTCGCCGCCGGCGTCGGCGCCCACATGGACATCGCGACGCCGCCGATCCTCACGTTCGGGACCGAGGATCAGAAGCAGCGCTACCTCGTCCCCGCGATCAAGGGCGAGAAGATCGCCGCGCTCGCGATCACCGAGCCCGACGCGGGCTCGGACGTCGCCGGCATCCGCACCCAGGCGACGAAGGTCGACGGCGGCTGGACCGTCTCCGGGTCGAAGATGTTCATCACCAACGGCGTCCGCGCGGACTTCCACGTCGCCGCGGTGAAGACGACGAAGGAGGGCGGCCACCACGGGATGAGCTTCCTCATCGTCGACGCCCGGGACGGCGACGACTTCGCGCCGGGGGTGCACGCGAGCAAGATCGAGAAGATGGGCTGGCACGCGTCCGACACCGGCCTCATCACCTATGACGAGGTCTTCGTGCCCGACGAGAACCTCCTCGGCGAGCGCGACAAGGGCTTCATCCAGATCATGGCCAACTTCCAGTGGGAGCGGCTCCTCATGGCGCTCGGCTCCGTGGGGGGCATGCAGGCCGCGTTCGAGAAGACGCTCGCCTACGTGAAGGAGCGCGAGGCGTTCGGACGGCCGATCGGGAAGTTCCAGGTCGTGCGGCACAAGCTCGCCGAGATCGCCGTGACGATCGAGGGCGGGCGCGACCTCACCTACCACGCGCTGCGGCTCTTCACGAGCGGCCAGGACGCCGTCCGCGAGGTGACGATGGCGAAGCTCGCCACCCAGAAGGCCGCCTTCCAGGTGATGGACGAGTGCCTCCAGCTCCACGGCGGCGCCGGCTACATGCAGGAGTACGGCATCGAGCGGGCGGCGCGCGACGCGCGCCTCGGGCCGATCGGCGGCGGGACCGACGAGATCATGAAGGAGATCCTCGGCAAGACGATGGGCCTGTAGGGCGCCTCCCCGCAGGTCGGCGCGCGGGCTGCGCCACTAGGATCGGCCCCCGCCGGGGCCCCGAGGGCCCCGCTCAGTCCCACCACGAGAGAGGAAGACGAGCATGGGAGTTCTGGACGGGAAGGTCGCGATCGTCACCGGCTCGGCGCGCGGCATCGGCCGGGCGACGGCCGAGCTGCTGAGCGAGCAGGGCGCGAAGGTCCTCATCAACGACCTCGACAAGGATGTCGCCGAGCAGACGGCGTCCGAGATCCAGGGCGAGACGACGGTCTTCGCCGGCGACCTCACGAAGGGCGACGCGCCCGATCAGCTCATCAAGACGACCGTCGACGCCTGGGGCCAGATCGACATCATCGTCAACAACGCCGGCTACACCCTCGACGCGCCGATCCACAAGATGAGCGACGACTGGTGGGACCGCATGGTCGCCATCCACCAGACGGTCCCGTTCAAGGTCCTCCGCGCCGCCTCCCCCTACCTGCGCGAGCCCGCCAAGCAGGAGAAGGAGGAGGGCAAGGAGGTCTTCCGCAAGGTCGTCAACGTCGCCTCGATCTCCGGGACGATGGGCAACGCCGGCCAGGCGAACTACTCCGCGGCGAAGAACGGCGTCGTCGGCCTCACGAAGACGCTGGCCAAGGAGTGGGGCCAGTTCAAGATCAACTGCAACGCGGTCGCCTTCGGGTTCGTCGACACGCGCCTGACGCAGGCGAAGGTCGATGACAACACGATGGAGATCGACGGCGAGCAGGTGCAGCTCGGCATCCCCGAGCAGATGCGCCAGATGGCCTCGATGATGATCCCGCTCGGCCGGCCGGCGACGCCGGAGGAGGCCGCCGGCGGCATCTTCTTCCTCTGCTCGCCGTACTCGAACTACGTCCACGGCCAGGTCCTCAACGTCTCCGGGGGCGTCTTCTCCGGGATGATGTACTGAGGCCGTCCGGCGCACGCGCGACGCGGTCGCTCAGGCGACCGCGTCGAGCGTGAACGTCGCGCCGGAGACGTAGTCCCCGCCCGGCGAGACGAGGTAGGCGACGAGCGCGGCGGCGTCGTCGTCCGGCGTGGCGCCTCCCCGCAGCACGGCGGTCGCCCGGACGCCGTGCCGCGACCACTCCGTCCCGAGGACGCGCGCGAGGTTCTCGAGACCCGCCCGCAGCGGCCCGGCGTGCCGGTGGCCGTCCCGCGGCGGGCCCACGAGGACGACGACGCCCGTCCGCGCAGGGATGAGACACGCGACCGCGACCGCACGCGCCGCCACCCACGTCGCGTCGAGCGCCGCCTGCAGCGCGTCCGCCCCGTCGACCGCGGCGCTCGCGTCGCCGAGGAGGCGCCCCGCGTCGACGACGACCGCGTGCGCGCGCCCGATCTCGGCAGCCCGCGCGTCGGCCGCGCCCGGATCCGTGAGGTCGACGGCGAGCGCCGAGACGTCGGCGTCGAGCGCCGCGCAGGCGCGGGACAGCGGCCCGCCGACGGGCTCGCCCGTCACGACGACGGGACGGTCGGAGAGGAGACCGGGGCGGAGGAGAGCCGTCACGTCGGGGACGAGGCGCGTCATCGGACATGAGCCTAGTCCGTGCGGAGACCGCAACCGGCGCTCCTCCCCTGCGTTCATTCGGCGAATGTCCCGCTCCCTCCCCCGCCGACTCGCGGCGCTCGCGCCGCTCGCCGTGCTCCTCGCCGCACCCACGCCGGCGGCGCACGCGCGCGTCGTCGCCGTCGCGGAGGGCAACCGCGCCGTGACGCTCACCGGCGTCAACTCGAACGAGATCGTCGCGCGCGTCCCCGTCGGCGGGAAGGCCCGCGCGGTCGCTGTCGGACCCGACGGCACGACCGCGTACGTCGCCGCGGGTCGCCGCGTCGTCGCGGTCGACCTCGCGAGCCGCCGCGTCCGCGAGGCCGCGACGCTCACCGCGACCCCCGTCGCCCTCGCGATCGCCGCCGACGGCCGCCGCGTGCTCGCGACCCGCCGGGGAGGCGTCGACGTGCTCGACTCCGTCGGCCTCGCCCTCCTCGGGCGCATCCCGATCCCGCGCTCCTCGCCCGGGCGCATCGCCGTGAGCGCCGACGGGACGCGCGCGGTGACGATCATCGGTCGGCGGCAGGTCGGCATCCTCGACCTCGAGAAGGCCCGCTTCTCGAAGCGCCTGCGGGTGACGGGGGCGACCGGGGTCGCGTTCGGCCCGCGCGGCGGTGACGCGTTCGTCGTCGCCGGCGACCGGCGGCGCGCCCGTCTCGTGCGCATCGACACGCGCCGGCGGAGCGTCGAGAAGAGCATCCGGCTCGGCAAGGGGCTCGGCGGCGGCATCGCCGTCATCGCCGACGGCCGCCGCGCCGTCGTCGGCGCCGCCCGCGGCAGTCGCGTCACCGCGATCGTCGACCTGCGCCGGGGCCGCACGATCGAGCGCGTCGCGGCCGGCGAGGGGCCTGGATGGCCGATCGCCTCCCCCGACCCGCTGCGGTTCTACGTCGCCGACGAGCGCGCCGGCACGGTCTCGGTGTTCAGCGCCCGGCAGCTGAAGCGGATCGACGTGCAGAAGCTGCGCAAGACGTCCCGCCCTGTCGACGCCGCCGTCCAGTCCGGCGTCGCCGTCATCCGCGGGACGGGCGGTGACGACGTGCTCCGCGGGACGCGCCTCCGCGACCTCCTCCTCGGCGGCTGGGGGAACGACGTCCTCGACGGCGGCCGGGGACGCGACCAGCTCCTCGGCGGCCCGGGCGACGACCGGCTCGTCGGCGGCGGATCGAGCGACGAGCTCTTCGGCGACGACGGCGCGAACCGCATGAGCGGGCAGGCGGGCGACGACCTGCTCGTCGGCGGCGCGGCGAACGACACGATGTTCGGCGGCACCGGGAACGACGACCTCGACGGCGGGGAGGGACCCGACTTCATCGACGGAGGAGACGGGGACGACACCGCGCGGGGCGGGCTCGGCGACGACCGGATCGTCGAGAAGGGCTTCGGCAACGACCGCCTCCTCGAGGGCGGGCCGGGCAACGACTACATCGACGGCGGCCGGGGCACCGACCGTCTGCGCGGCGACGACGGCAACGACCAGCTCTTCGCCGGGCCCGGCTCGGAGACCGTCGACGGCGGCACGGGCGACGACCTCCTCGACGGCGGCAGCGGCAACGATCTGCTCTTCGGGCGGGCGGGCGACGACGTCCTGCGCGGCGACCGCGGTCGCGACCGCCTCTCCGGGTCCTCCGGACGCGACGCGCTCGACGGCGGCTCGGGCGCCGACGACCTCGCCGGAGGCGACGGCGCCGACGACATCGTCGGAGGCCCCGGGAGCGACGACGTCCGCGGTGGGCGCGGGAACGACGTCATCCGCGTCGCCGACGACTCGAGCGACGTCGTGCGCTGCGGCAGCGGCCGTGACACCGTCGTCGTCGAGGAGACGGCGCCGTCCCGGGACGTCCTCATCGGCTGCGAGACCGTCCTCCTCGCGCCGCCGGAGCCCGCGACCGACGCCCCGCCGCGCACGAACGTCATCATCGGGACGGGAGGCGCCGACGCCCTGCTCGGGACGCCCGGCGCCGACACGATGCTCGGCGGGGACGGTCCCGACCAGCTCTCGGGCGCCGACGGCGACGACTACGTCGACGGCGAGAACGGGAACGACCGCCTCGCCGGCGGTCGCGGGAACGACCGCATCCACGGCCGCCGGGACGACGACGTCATCTTCGGCGAGGACGGGGACGACTACATCACCGGCGACCGGGGCGCCGACGCGATCGACGCGGGCGCCGGGAACGACTCCGTCTACGGCAACTTCGACCCCGACGCGATCGCCGCGGGCCCGGGCGACGACCGCGTCAACGTCGCGGGCGGCGGCGCCGATCGGGTGTGGTGCGGCGACGGCGTCGACATCGTGTACGCCGACGTCGCGGACGTCGTCGCGGCGGACTGCGAGATCGTGCGGAGGTAGGGCGGTCACCGCGTCGCCCCGGGCCCGCGGTCCCGCGGAGTCGCGTCGAGCCCGGACGGCGCCCAGGACCCAAGACGTCGCGCCATGCGCCACGCTCTGAGCTCTCGCGGGGATCGAGGGCCGAGCAGGCCGTCCGCCGACGCCGCGCGCCTCGCGGCCGCCGGTTACGCCGTCGCCGCCCGGCGCTTCGCGCGGCGCGCCGCGCGCCGGGCCGCGCGCACCCTCGCGCGCACCGTCGAGGAGCCGAGCTCGGTGAGACCGTCGTAGAGCACCTTGATCTCGTCGAAGATCTCGTCGGCGACGACCTGGGCCTGCTCCCGGGAGGGCTCGTGCACGCGCTCGTACCGGATGGGGTCCCCGTACTGCACGGTCACCTTCGGGAACTGCCCGCGCTTCCAGTTGCGCACGCGCGAGGAGCCGTGGATCGCGACCGGGACGACGACCGCGCCGGACTCGAGCGCGAGCCGCCCGATCCCGGGCTTCGCCTTCTCGGCGAGGCGCCCGTCGCGCGAGCGGCCGCCCTCGCAGTACATCGCGACGACGCCGTTGCGCGCGAGGACCGAGTTCGCCGTGATGAACGCCTCGTCGTCGCGGGCGCCGCGCCGGACGGGGAAGACGCCGCCGTGGGTGTAGATCCACTGCAGCGGCGGCTTGAACATGTGCGACTTCGCCATGAAGCGGACCTTGCGACGCAGGAACGCGCCGAGGAAGAAGTGGTCCATGAACGAGAAGTGGTTCGGCGCGAGGATGACGGGACCGCTGGCCGGCACCTTCTCGGAGCTGATGCACCGCGCCCGGAAGAACGTGAAGGCGTACATCGACGTCGCCATCCGCACCGCCTCGTAGACCCAGTCGGGCTCTTGCGTCCGCGAGCGTTCGTGGAAGCGGTCGAAGTACTCCTTGGGGCGCGGGTCCGTGTAGACCTGCGCCTTCATCGACGCCAGCTTCTCCTCACTCATGCCTGCTCGATTCCCGGGGTCGTCTCTCCTGCACCCCAGCGTACCCCGCGCGTCAGTCTCGCGCCCAGTCGCGCGACCGATCGAGCGCCTTCCGCCACCCCGCCAGGAGCGTCTCGCGCTCGTCCTGGGACATCGCGGGCTCGTACCTCGCCGCCGCCCGCCAGGTCTTCGCGACGCCGTCCTGCGAGAGGGCGCCCGCCCCGACCCCCGCGAGCATCGCCGCGCCGAGCGCGGTCGTCTCGCGGATCTCCGGGACGACGACGGGCGTCCCGAGGACGTCGGCCTGGAACTGCATGAGCCAGCGGTTCACGGTCGCGCCGCCGTCGGCCTTGAGCTCGGCGAGAGGCGTTCCCGACGCCGCCTCCATCGCCCGGATCGCGTCGACCGTCTGGTAGGCCATCGCCTCGAGCGTCGCGCGGGCGAGGTGGGCCCGGGTCGCGCCGCGGGTGAGGCCGACGATCGTCCCCCGGGCGTACGGGTCCCAGTGCGGCGAGCCGAGGCCGGTGAGGGCGGGGACGAAGTAGACGCCGTCGTTGGACTCGAGCGAGCCGGCGAGCGCCTCCGTCTCGTCGGCGGTCTCGATGATCCCGAGGCCGTCCCGCAGCCACTGCACGCCCGCGCCGGTGACGAAGATCGCGGCCTCGAGCGCGTAGACGGTCCGCTGCCCGATGCCCCAGGCGATGGTCGCCAGCAGGCCCTCGGCGGCCGGCGGCGGCTCCGTCCCCGCGTTGACGAGCACGAACGAGCCCGTCCCGTAGGTGTTCTTGCCGAGCCCCTCGTCGAGGCACGCCTGTCCGTAGAGAGCGGCCTGCTGGTCGCCCGCGATGCCCGACAGCGGCACGGCGTGGCCGTGGAGGACGTCCGGGCGGGTCGTCCCGAAGTCGCCGATCGACGGGCGGACCTCCGGGAGGGAGCGGACGGGGACGCCGAGGAGCCCGCACAGGTCCTCGTCCCAGCAGCCGCGGGCGATGTCGTAGAGGAGCGTCCGCGACGCGTTCGACACGTCGGTCGCGTGCTCGCCCGTGAGCTGGAAGACGAGCCAGGCGTCGATCGTCCCGAAGACCGCGCGCCCCTGCTCGGCGCGCTCGCGGAGCCCCTCGACGTTCTCGAGGAGCCACTCGATCTTCGTCCCCGAGAAGTACGGGTCGAGGACGAGCCCCGTCCGCTCTCGGACGAGGGGCTCGTGCCCCGCCTCGCGGAGCTCGTCGCAGCGCGCGGCGGTGCGCCGGTCCTGCCAGACGAGCGCCCGGTGGAGCGGCTCGCCCGTCTCCGGGTCCCACACGCACACCGTCTCCCGCTGGTTCGTGATCCCGACCGCGGTGAGCATGCCCGGCCCGACCCCGGCGTCGTCGAGTGCCTCACCGGCGACGGCGCGGGTCACCTCCCAGATCTCGGCGGCGTCGTGCTCGACCCATCCGGGCCGCGGGAAGTGCTGGGTGAACTCACGGTAGGCGCGGCCGGCGAGCGCGCCGTCGAGGTCGAAGACGAGGCACGTCGTCCCCGTGGTGCCCTGGTCGATCGCGAGGAGCATCGCGCCGACCCTACCCTCCGCGGCGGGCGGCCCGAGGGACGCGGTGAGGGCCGGGGCCGCCGCCTCGGACGGGGCTGTCCCGTCCCCGCCCGAGGGTTCGCGGCCCCGGCCTGCCTCACCGTGCGGCGGCGCCGCGAGCGGGAGCCCTTCGCCCCCCGCCTCCGCGGAGCCGCCGGCGACGGGCGCGGTGGGTCAAGCCGCCGCCCGCACGCCGGCCCGCCGACCGGGAAGCCCGTCCATCGCAGGAGGAGACGCCGTGGCTTCCCGTGTGCGTCGTGTGGACCATGGCGAGAACGGTAGGACCGGGCGCCCGGCGTCCCCATGGACGGCCGGTCCGAACCGACGCGGGGCTTTTCGCCCCGCGGTCGAGCGTCAGCGCCCCTGCCAGCGGGGAGGGCGCCGGTCGGCGAACGCGCGGACGCCTTCGAGGAGGTCGGCGCTGCGGAAGCACTCCTCGCGGAGGGCGATGAGCTCCGCCTCCGTGTCGGCGGCGAGCGCGCCCTCCGCGTCGAGGAGCTCGCGCAGGGCCCGCTTGTTCCCGCGCAGGCTCAGCGGCGCGTGCGCCGCGAGCTCGGTCGCCCACTCGAGCGACTCGCCGTCGAGGAGGTCGGGCGCGACGACGCGGTTGACGAGCCCCCAGCGCTCGGCGGTCTGCGGGTCGACGTAGCGGCCGAGGAGGAAGAGCTCGCGCGTCCGCGGCTCGCCGATGACGTTGAGGAAGCGGCGCAGGCCGGTGTGCGAGTAGACGAGCCCGAGCCTCGCCGGCGGCATGCCGAGGCGGATGCCCTCGGCCGCGATCCGGAAGTCGCAGGCGAGCGTGAGCTCGAGACCACCGCCGATCGCATGCCCGCTGAGCGCCGCGATCGTCGGGACGGGACACGCCTCGAGCGCGTCGATGGCCGACGTGAACGGGTGGGCGACGAGCTTCTCCGCCTCCTCGGCGAACGTCTCGTCGGGGAGATCGCCGATGTCGTAGCCGGACGAGAACTGGCCCTCGTGCCCGCGCACGACGAGGCACCGGACGTCGGCGTCGAGGCCGGTGACGGCGGCGGCGACGCCGTCGAGGATCGCGTGGTCGAGGGCCCCGCGCTTGGCGGGATTCGCGAGGGTGAGCCGCAGGACGCCGTCCGCGGGCTCGTCGAGGCGCACTTCTCCTGGCACGCCGGGACCGTATCCCGATCGCCGCCGAGACGGCCCCGCGGGGAC
Organism: Paraconexibacter sp.; assembly: GCF_059438195.1. Classification (NCBI taxonomy): domain Bacteria; kingdom Bacillati; phylum Actinomycetota; class Thermoleophilia; order Solirubrobacterales; family Paraconexibacteraceae; genus Paraconexibacter; species Paraconexibacter sp. The sequence goes on along the minus strand of NZ_JBLKKY010000064.1, from coordinate 13,530 downwards.
CTCCTAGCCGCCGGAGAGCCGGACGAGGACGTCGCCCGCCGTCACGGCCTGGCCCTCCTCGCAGAGGACCTCCGCGACGACGCCCGCGTCCTCGGCCTCGACGGGCATCTCCATCTTCATCGACTCGAGGATGACGACCGTCTCGCCCTCCTCGACGGCGTCGCCCGCCACGCACTCGATCTTCCACACGGTCCCGTTGATGTGCGCCTCGACGTCGGGCACGCTGTCCTCCGTTGCTCAGGGGCGGGCGGTCCGGCGGCCGGACCGTCTGGAACGATAGCCGCCGCCATGGACGCCCAGTCCTCCACGCCCGAGCGCGCCGACGTCGTCGTCATCGTCACCGCCTACAACGAGGCCGACCGCCTCCCGGCGACGATCGACGCGCTCCGCGACGCGTTCCCCAGCGTCCGCATCGTCGTCGCCGACGACCACTCGCCGGACGCGACGCCCCACGTCGCGCTGCAGGCGGGGGCCGAGCTCGTGCGCGCCCCGCGCAACCTCGGCAAGGGCGGCGTCGCGACGCTCGCCGCCCACCGGATCCTCGCGCTCACGCTCGAGCCCGACCCGCCGATCGTCGTCCTCTGCGACGGCGATCTCGCCGAGACGGCGTGCGAGCTCCCCAGGCTCGTCCGCGCCGTGCGGATCGGAGAGTGCGACCTCGCGGTCGCGACGTTCGCGACGCGCGTCGGCGGCGGGTTCGGGTTCGCCGTCGGGTACGCGCGGGCGGCCATCCGCCGGCTCGTCGGCCTCGAGCTCGACGCGCCGATCAGCGGCCAGCGCGCGATGCGCGGAGAGGTGCTCGCCGCCGTCGTCCCGTTCGCCCCGCGGTTCGGGATGGAGATCGGCATGACGGTCGACGCGGTGCGCGCCGGCTACGCCGTCGGCGAGGTCGAGCTCGACCTCGCGCACCGCGCGACCGGCCGCACGCTCAAGGGCTTCGTGCACCGCGCGCGCCAGCTCAAGGACTTCGTCCTCGTCGAGGTCAGCCGCCGCTGAAGCGACCGCCGGCGCGTCAGCCGGCTGCGCGGATCGCGTGAGTGGGCGACTGCGCCGCCGAGGCTTCCGCGTCCCTGCGGACGAGCCGGCGCTCGTCGGCTCGGGGCGGGAGCCGGAGGCGCGCGTCAGCCGGCGCGCGTCGCCTCGACGACGGGCGCGAGGCGCGCGACGCCCTCGCGGATCGCCGCGGGCGGGAGCGCGCCGTAGCCGAGGACGACGCCGGTCGACGTCGGGTGCGGGTCGGCGTACCACAGCCCCAGCGGGTAGGCGCCGACCCCGGCGGCGCGCGCCGCGATGAGGAGCGCGCGGCTCCCGACCGGATGCGGGAGCCGCACGACGGCGTGCAGCCCGGCGTCGATGCCGGTGAGGGAGGCGCCCGGCAGCTCGTCGGCGACCGCGTCGCGGAGGGCGTCCCGGCGCTCGCGCTGGACGCGGCGGACGAGACGGAGGTGGCGGTCGTAGGCGCCGTCGCGGAGGAGGCGCGCGAGCGCGGCCTGCTCGAGGACGGGCGAGCCCTGATCCATGCGGTGCTTCGCCTCGGTCACCGCGCGCAGCCGCGGCTCGGGCACGACGAGCCACGCGAGACGGAGCGCCGGGGCGAGCGTCTTGCTCGCGGAGCCGAGATAGACCACCGACTCGGGCGCGAGCGCCTGCAGCGCGGCGACGGGCGCGCGGTCGTAGCGGTACTCGGCGTCGTAGTCGTCCTCGACGACGAGCGTCCCCGACTCCGATGCCCACCGCGCGAGCGCCGCGCGCCGTCCCGGCGCGAGCGCGACGCCCGTCGGGAACTGGTGGGCGGGGGTGACGAGGGCGGCGGCGACGTCCGCCGCCGCGACGGCGTCGTCGCGGACCCCGAGCGCGTCGACGGGGACGGGGACGACCTCGGCCCCGTGGAAGGCGAGGTGATCGCGGTGCTCGCGGAGCGAGGGGTCCTCGACCGCGATGCGCGCGTCGGGCCCGAGGGCGCGCGCGAGGAGGGCGAGCCCCTGGACGGCGCCCTGGCACACGACGATCCGCTCGGGATCCGCGACGACGCCGCGGCTGCGCGCGAGGAGCGCGGCGAGCTCGTCGCGGAGCTCGGGCAGGCCGCGGGGGTCCCCGTAGCCGAGGACCGCGTCCGGGAGCTCGCGCAGCGCGTCCCGCGTCGCACGCGCCCACGCCGCGCGCGGGAACCGCGAGAGATCCGGGTGTCCGGGGAAGAAGTCGTAGGGCACGGCCGGCTCACCGGTGGGCCCGGTCCCGGGAGCGCGACGGGGCGACGCCGCGGGCGGGGCCGCTGCCGGGACCGCGCGGACGAAGGTCCCGGCGCCGACGCGCGCCTCGAGCCACCCCTCGACGGAGAGCTGCTCGTAGGCCGCGACGACGAGCCGGCGCGTGACGCCGAGGTCGCGCGCGAGGGTGCGCGAGGGCGGCAGCCGGGCCCCGGGGGCGAGGCGGCCATCGCGGATCGCGGACCGGAGGCCCTCCTCGATCTGCGCGGCGAGCGGCGGCGCGGACGCGGCGCGCCGCACGCGGAGGAGGAGCTCCGGGCCGGAATCGGTCCCCACCACGGACATGGGATTGGATCTTCACAGGGGTCCGGTCGGGCGGCAAGCTCTCCGCCATGACCGCCTCCCACCTCCTCCCCGCCGGCCTGCGGGCCTACGGGGCGCTCCACCTCGGGCAGGGCCTGTGGATGGCGCTCTCGCCCGGGACCTTCTACGACGCGATCGGACCGTTCGGCGATCGCAACGACCACTACATCCGCGACGCGGCGACCTGGTCGCTCGCGCTCGGGGCGCTCTGCCTCGTGGCGGCGGGACGCCGGGAGTGGCGGCTGCCGGTGCTCGCGTTCGCCGCGCTCCAGGCCGGCCTCCACGGCATCAACCACCTCGCCGACGCCGGTGCGGCCGATCCCGGCTGGATCGGCGTCTTCGACGCCGCCGCCCTCGCGCTCCTCACGGCGCTGCTCGTCGTCCTCCTCGTCCGCTCGCGCGAGGTCTCCGCGGGGGCCGGCCGGTGAGGGTCCTCGTCGCCGGAGCCACCGGGGCGATCGGGCGTCCCCTCGTCGCGCGCCTGCACGCCGAGGGGCACGAGGTCGCCGCGATCGCCCGTTCGGACGCCCGCGCCGACGCGCTGCGCGCAGACGGCGTCGAGGCGCACGTCGCCGACGTGTACGACCCCGCATCGGTCACCGCGGCGTGCCGGGCGGCGAGCCCGGATGTCGTCGTCGGGCAGCTCACCGCGCTCCCCCGCGCCCTCGACCTCCGCCGCTACGCCTCCGCGATGGCGGAGACGGGCAGGCTGCGGCGCGAGGCGACGCCGCATCTCGTGACGGGCGCGCGCGCCGCCGGGGCGCGACGGATCATCGTCCAGTCGGTGTCGTTCCTCACCGCGCCCGAGGGCCCTGCGATCCACGACGAGGTCGCCAGGCCGTACGAGGACGCGCCGCCCGCGTTCCGCGAGATGGTGGCCTCGACGCTCGCGATGGAGCGCGCGGTCCTCGCCGCCGACGACCTGTCCCCCCTCGTCCTGCGCTACGGCTTCTTCTACGGGCCCGGGACCTACTACGCGCCGGACGGCGCCAACGTCGCCGAGATCCGGCGTCGCCGGTTCCCGATCGTCGGCTCGGGCGCGGGGATGAGCTCGTTCGTCCACGTCGACGACGCGGCGTCGGCGACCGTCGCGGCGCTCGACGGCGGCTCCCCGGGCGTCTACAACGTCTGCGACGACGAGCCCGCGGCGATGCGCGACTGGCTTCCCGTCGTCGCGCAGGCGGCGGGGGCCGCGGCGCCCCGCCGCGTCCCGCGCTGGCTCGCGCGCCTCGCCGCCGGTCCCCACGCCGTGCACTTCGCGACGACGCTGCGCGGGAACGCGAACGGGCGCTTCAAGAGACGTTCGGCTGGTCGCCGGACCGCCCGACGTGGCGGGACGCTCTCCCCCGCGCGGTCGCCGGCGAGACGCGGGAGGAGACGACGCAGGCGGCCCGCCCCTGAGCCGGGAGGGGTGAGGTCCTCCCCCAAGGAGGGTGGATGTGGGCGCACGACGCCGCACGCATCCGTCGTTCGACTTATGGTCCCCGGTCATGCCGCCGCTCATCACGCGTGAAGAAGCCCTCAAGCTGGGAGACATCGAGGACCACGCCGAGATCGAGGCGCTCGTCGAGCGGGCCTGGGAGGCCCGCCGGGCGTCCTTCGGCACCTCGACGGACATGTGCTCGCTCGTCAACGCGAAGTCGGGCGGCTGCGCCGAGGACTGCGGCTTCTGCGCGCAGTCCCGCTTCGCGGAGGCCGAGACGCCTCTGCACGCGATGATGGAGCCCGAGCAGATCCTCGAGCACGCGAAGGCGGCCGAGGCCGCCGGCGCGCACCGCTTCTGCATGGTCACGCAGGGCCAGGGCCTCTCGAAGCGCGACTTCGAGAAGATCCTCGAGGGCGCCCGGCTCGTCTCGGAGCAGACGAACCTCAAGCGCTGCGCCTCGATCGGGCACATGTCCGTCGAGCGCGCGAAGAAGCTGAAGGACGCCGGCATCCAGCGCGTCCACCACAACGTCGAGACGGCGGAGTCCTACTACCCGGAGGTCTCGTCGACCGTCCGCTACCAGGGGCGCCTGCGCACGATCGACGCGGTCCGCGAGGCGGGCCTCGAGACCTGCGTCGGCGGGATCCTCAACCTCGGCGAGACGCGTGAGCAGCGCGTCGAGATGGCCTTCGAGCTCGCGAAGATCGACCCCACCTCGGTGCCGATCAACCTCCTCAACCCGCGCCCGGGCACGAAGTTCGGCGACCGCGAGCTGATGGACCCGTGGGAGGCCGTGAAGTGGATCGCGATCTTCCGCCTCATCCTCCCCGACGCGCTCTTCCGCCTCTGCGGGGGCCGGACCGAGAACATCGGGGACCTCCAGCAGCTCGCCGTGAAGGCCGGGCTCAACGGGGTGATGATGGGCAACTTCCTCACGACGCTCGGCAACACGCCCGCCGAGGACCGCGCGATGTTCGAGAACCTCGGCCTCGACATCTCGCGCCAGCCCGACAACGGGGCGAACCCGCGGCCGGACAACCGGTCGGGCTGGCTCGACGGCGAGACCCCCGACCTCGTCGAGGAGTACCTCGACACGCGCGCGGCCGCCGAGAGCGCCGGCATCACGATCCAGCTCTGGGATCCGGCCTCGCAGCTGCGCTACGCGAAGAAGGGCGTCGTCCCCGAGCGGCCCGACGGCGCGCCGAACCGCTGGCCGGGCGGCGAGCCGCCCGCCGAGCCGGCGGTGACGACCGGGATGCCGTTCGGTCACTGAAGGACGGCGGACCCTCGCGTGTCGGACATCGCGGACCGGCTCGAGGAGCTGCGACGGTCGGGGCTCCACCGCCGGCTGCGTCTCGTCGAGTCCTCCCAGGGCCCGCGCGTCGAGCTCGACGGGCGCGAGGTGCTCCTCCTGTGCTCGAACAACTACCTCGGGCTCGCCGACCACCCGACCGTGAAGGACGCCGCCGCCGACGCGGCGCAGCGCTGGGGCGCGGGGTCGGGGTCGTCGCGGCTCGTGTCCGGCACGATGACCGTCCACCGCGAGCTCGAGGAGCGGCTCGCCGCGTTCAAGGGCGCGGAGGCCGCCGTCCTGTTCGGGTCGGGCTACCTCGCGAACATCGGGGTCGTCGGCGCGCTCGCGAGCCTCGCACCGGGCCGGACGGTCGTCTACTCCGATGCGCTCAACCACGCGTCGATCATCGACGGCTGCCGCCTCGCCCGCGCCCGCGTCGAGGTCTACCGGCACTGCGACGTCGAGCACCTCGCGTGGCTCGTCGCGCAGACGCCGGACGCGCCGGGCGTCGTCGTCACCGACTCGGTGTTCTCGATGGACGGCGACATCGCGCCGCTGGAGGCGCTCGTCGCGCTCTGCCGCGACCGCGGCCTGCGGCTCGTCGTCGACGAGGCGCACGCGACCGGCTGCGTCGGTCCGGGTGGCCGCGGCGCCGTCAGCGCGGCCGGGCTCGAGCACGAGGTCGACGTCGTCGTCGGGACGCTCGGGAAGGCGCTCGGCTCCTACGGGGCGTTCGCGGCCGCCTCCTCGGAGGTCGTCGAGCTGCTCGTCAACGCCGCCCGGCCGCTCATCTTCTCGACCGCGCCCCCGCCCCCGAGCGTCGCCGCGGCCCTCGCCGCGCTCGACCTCGTCGAAGCCGAGCCGGAGCGGGTCTCGACCCTCCATGCCCGCTCGGACACGCTCCGGGCGGCCCTGCGCGCGGAGGGCCTCGACGTCGGCGACTCGACGACGCAGGTCGTGCCGCTCGTCATCGGCGACGCCGCCCGCGCGGTCGCCGTCTGCGAGGCGGCGCTCGAGGAGGGCGTGTTCGCCCAGGCGATCCGCCCGCCGACGGTGCCCGCGGGGACCTCTCGCCTGCGTCTCGCGGTGATGGCGACCCACTCGGCCGAGGAGCTGCGGGAGGCCGCGCGCGTCCTCGGGGTCGCCGCCCGGCGCACGGGCGAGGTCGGCCTCGCGGCGCCATGAGCCTGGAGGCGCCGGGCGTCTTCGTCACGGGGACGGACACCGGCGTCGGCAAGACCGTCGTCGCGGCCGCGCTCTGCGCGGCGCTGCGCGCGGACGGACTCGACGTCGGCGCGTGCAAGCCGGTCCTCACGGGGCTCGACGAGGAGGGGCCGTACGACGACGAGCTGCTCGCCGCGTCGACCGGCCAGCCGCGCGACGAGGTGACGGCGCTGCGGTACGGGCCTCCGGTCTCGCCGCACCTCGCGGCGGAGCTCGCCGGGGCCCCGATCGACCCGGACGCGCTCCTCGCCGCGGTCGAGCGGGTCGAAGCGGCTCACGACGCCGTCGTCGTCGAGGGCGTCGGCGGCCTCCGCGTGCCCCTCGCCCCCGGGGTCGACGTGCGCGGGATCGCGCGCGCCCTCGGCTACCCGGTCGTCGTCGTGGCGCGCCCCTCCCTCGGGACGATCCACCACACGGTCTCCGTGCTCGAGGACCTCGCGGACGCCGGGCTGCGCGTCGGCGCGGTCGTCCTCTCTCGCTGGCCCGACGACCCTGGACTCGTCGAGCGCTCGAACGCCGAGACGATCGCGCGCCTCGGCGACGTGCCCGTGCTCGGCCTCGTGGACGTCGCTCTCGACCCCGGCTCGCTCGCGCGGGCGGGCGCCGCGCTGCCCCGGCTCGACGGCGGCGGCGAGGCGCCCGAGCTGCGAGGGCTGCTCGGCCCGCGCCCCCCCGTCCTCGCCGACGACGACCTGCGGGTCCGCCCGCTGCGCGCGGCCGACGGCGAGCCGCTGCGGGCGATCCGGCGCACTCCGGAGGTCGAGCGATTCTGGGGTCCGCTCGAGGACGGCTTCCCGTACGAGTGGATCGAGACGCGGCTCGCGATCGAGATCGGCGGCGAGGTCGCCGGCTTCATCCAGTGGGACGAGGAGCGTGAGCCGAACTACCGGCGGGCCTGGATCGACGTCTTCGCCGACCCGTCCCGCCGCGGGGAGGGCGTCGGCCGCCGGGCCGTCGAGATGCTGTCGCGCCATCTCCTCGAGAGCGGGCTGCCCGTCGTCACGATCGAGCCGAACGCGGCGAACGACGTCGCGGTCCGCGCCTACGAGCGGGCCGGCTTCCGGCGCGGCGGGACGGTGCGCCGCGCGGAGCGGCTCCCGGACGGCGTGCTCGGGGACGCGGTGCTCATGGACCGGATCCCCGACGACCTCGTGCCGTAGGGCCCGACCCTCCTGACGAAACTCACGGCAGTGGTGAGTTTCGTCAGGCGGGGTGGGGACGACGGCAGGCCTCCCCCCGTTCGACCGGAGCGCCGTTGACGCATGCGGCGGTCGGCGTACGCTCGGACGATGGACGACGTCGACGCAGACCGCCCGCTCCCGCCCGGCGACCCGTTCCATCAGGAGGTGCGCCTCCTCCTCGCCCCGCGCGCGAACCCCGCGGAGCAGCCCGGCCCGCGCGGCAACGGGCCGCTCGACGAGCAGGCCGTCGCCCGCGCGGCGCGGATGCTGCTGCAGATCGTGGGCTGAGCCCGGGGGGGGCGCCCGTCCCCCGGACGGGGTCGAACGTCGATCGTCACCCCCGCCAGGGGGTGCAGATCGACGTCCGATCGCCCGGGGGGGCAGATCGACGTTCGACGCGCGCCTCACGGGCTCAGCGGGCGCGGGCGCTCGCCCGGGCGGCGGCGACGACCGCTGCGCCGATGCGGGCGACGTCCTCGTCGTCCGTCACGTACGGCGGCATCGTGTAGACGAGGTCGCGGAACGGGCGCAGCCAGACGCCGCGCTCGATCGCGGCCGCCGACGCCGCGGCGACGTCCACGGGGTCGTCGAGCTGGACGACCCCGATCGCGCCGAGGACGCGGACGTCGCTCACCCCCTCGATCTCGCGGGCCGGCGCGAGTGCCTCGCCGAGGCCCCGCTCGATCCTCGTCACGTCGGGCTCCCAGCCGCCGTCGGCGACGAGGCCCGTCGAGGCGAGCGCCGCCGCGCACGCGAGCGGATTCGCCATGAAGGTCGGGCCGTGCATGAGCGCGCCGCCCTCCCCCGTCGTGATGGCCTCCGCGACGCGCGGCGTGCAGAGCGCGGCCGCCATCGTCATGTAGCCCCCGGTGAGGGCCTTGCCGAGGCACATGACGTCCGGGGTGACGCCCGCGCGGTCGCACGCGAAGAGCGTGCCGCTGCGGCCGAAGCCCGTCGCGATCTCGTCGGCGACGAGGAGGAGGCCGTGCGCGTCGCACACCTCCCTCAGGAGGCGCAGGACATCGGGCGAGTGGAAGCGCATCCCGCCGGCGCCCTGGACGATCGGCTCGACGATGACCGCCGCCAGCTCGTCGACGTGCCGCTCGACGAGCGCGCGCACCCCCGCCGCCCACTCCTCGTCGAGCGGGGCGTCGACGCCGCCCGGCGGCCGGTCCGCGAAGACCTGCTCGGCGAGCATCCCCGTGAAGAGCGAGTGCATGCCGCCGACGGGGTCGCACACCGACATCGCCCCGAACGTGTCGCCGTGGTAGCCGCCGCGGACGGTGAGGAGGCGCGTGCGGCCGCGGACGCCCTGCGCCCGCCAGTACTGAAGCGACATCTTGAGCGCGACCTCGACGCTCACCGAGCCGGAGTCGCACAGGAAGACGTGCTCGAGACCGGCGGGGGTCATCTCGACGAGCCGCGTCGCGAGCCGGATCGCGCCCTCGTGCGTGAGACCGCCGAACATGACGTGCGCCATCCGGTCGAGCTGCTCGCGGACCGCGGCATCGAGCACCGGGTGGCGGTAGCCGTGGATCGCGCACCACCACGACGCCATCCCGTCGACGAGCTCGCGGCCGTCGGCGAGCTCGAGCCGGACGCCGCGCGCGCCGACGACGGGCAGGGGCGTCGCCGCGCCGGGCATCGGCGAGTACGGATGCCAGACGTGCCGCCGGTCGAGCGCGAGGAGCTCGTCCCAGCCCGTCACGACGCCCACGGCTCAGCCGCCGCGTCGCAGGAGCCCCGCGACGCCGCGCCGGCGGCCCTCGCCGATCGCGGAGCCGCCTCGCCGCAGGGCGCGAGCCCCCGCGAGCGCGGTGAGCAGCGTCGCAGCGGCCGACGCGAGGGTCTTCACGATGCGGGCGGGCGCCTCGGGATCGGGGATCGGCTCGAAGCGCGTCCCCTCGGGCCCGATGGTGAGGACGCCGATCGGGGTCGCGTCGAGGAAGCCCCCGCCTCCGCCCCCGCTCCCCGAGCCGTCGGTCTCGTCGAGGGCGCTGCGGCTCGCGCCGCGGCCGAAGCCGAGCCCGCCGGATGCCCGGACCCGGGCGACGGGGATGACGGTGCGCCCGTCGATCGTGACGGGCTCGCCGTAGCAGAGGCGCGCGCCCTCGAGCTGGGCGAGGGCCTTGCGCAGCGTGAGGAGGGTGACGTCGGCCGGCGAGCCCTCGGAGGGACGATCGGGAGTGCCCATCGCCACCGCTCCGCGCCGCCGGCCGCCGTCCGGATCAGTCCTCGTAGGGGACGAAGTCGCGCTTGCGCGCGCCGCAGACCGGACAGAACCAGGAGTCGGGGATGTCGGCGAAGGCCGTGCCCTCGGGGATGCCCCCGTCGGGATCGCCCTCCTCGGGGTCGTAGATGTACCCACACGACTCGCAGATCCACTTCTCGGCGGTGCTCATGGGGCGGCAGGCTATCGCCCGACCGGCGCCCGCGCGCTCAGCCGTGCGGGCGGTTACTGTGCCCCCGTGGAGACAGATCGACCCGCTCCCGGCGAGGAGCTCAACGAGACGGGCGTCGCGACGACGCCGCGCCAGGCCGCGTCCCTCATCCTCCTCCGCGGAGGAGCCGAGACGCTCGAGCTCCTGCTCGTGAAGCGCACCGAGAAGGCCCGGTTCATGGGCGGCGTGTGGGTGTTCCCCGGCGGCGCCGTCGACGCGACCGACGGAGAGGGCGACGCGGCGCACCGGCTCGCCGCCGTCCGCGAGCTGGAGGAGGAGGCCGCGGTGGGCGGCGTGACCCCCGAGCACCTCGTCAAGTTCTCGCGCTGGATCACGCCGCGAGAGGTGAAGATCCGCTTCGACACCCACTTCTTCCTCGCCCACATCCCGGAAGGCGAGGCACCGGCCGTCGACGGCGAGGAGTGCGTCGATCTCGGCTGGTTCACGCCCGAGGCCGCGCTCGAGGCGCACACCGCGGGCGAGATCCTCCTCGTCTTCCCGACGATCAAGCACCTCGAGCAGCTCTCGGCGTTCCCGAGCGCCGAGGACCTCCTCGCCTCCGCGAGCTCTCGCGAGGTCCTCCCCGTCGAGCCGCGCGTCCTCGTCACCGGCGAGACGGCGCGCGTCGTGCTCCCGGGGGAGCCCGGCTACGACGACTGAGGGACCGTCTCGGCGACGAGGTCCTCGCGCCCGGCGGCCTCGAGGAGAGCCGTGTAGCGCGGGACGAGACCGGCGCTGATCGGCACGAGCCGCAGGATCTTGTCCACGGGCCCGTCGACCGACAGCTGCCGGCGCGAGAGCGCGAGCGCGATGTTGACGCGGCCGAGGTGGAGCCGGTGCGCCGTGTCGGTCTCCGTGCGCAGGACGATGTCCGGACGCAGATGGGTCGGCCCGAGGTCGACCTGCGGCGGCGCGTCGACGAGCATGCTGACGGTGATCTGCGCGTCGGGCCGACGCAGCCGGTACTGCACGATCGCGTCGACGTGACGCAGCTCGGCGAACGCCGCCTCGTCGGCGGACGCGTCCTGGAACAGCTTGCCGAGGTGCTCGTAGATCTGCTGCTCGCTCTCGAAGTACGGCATCGGACCTCCCTCCCGGGGTCGAGGCGGCGCGGGGACCCTCCCGCGCGCCGCCGGTTGTTGGTCTCTACTCGCGGCCGAGGAGCAGCGCGATCCCCTGCCCGCCGCCGATGCAGAGCGTGACGAGGCCGAGCTCGTGGCCGGCCCGCTCCATCTCGTCGAGCGCCTTCGCGGTGATGACCGTGCCGGACGCCCCGATCGGATGGCCGAGCGCGATCGCGCCGCCGTTGGGGTTGACGCGCTCGTCGTCGTCGTCGAGGCCCAGCTCGATGAGCACGGCGAGCGACTGGGCGGCGAACGCCTCGTTGAGCTCGATGACGCCGACGTCGTCGAGCGTGACTCCTGCCCGGTCGAGCACCTTCTTCACCGCGGGGACCGGCCCGATCCCCATCACCTCGGGGTCGACGCCGCACATCGCGTAGGAGAGGATGCGCGCGCGGACGGGAGCGTCGAGCTCCTTCGCGCGGTCGGCGTCCATGAGGACGACCGCGGCGCCGGCGTCGTTCATGCCGGAGGCGTTGCCGGCGGTCACCGTGCCGTCCTTGCCCTTGAACACCGGCTTGAGAGCCGCCATCGACTCCTCCGAGGCGTCGTGGCGGATGTGCTCGTCCTTGTCGAACGCGACCGTGTCGCGCTTCACCCGGACCTCGACGGGGACGATCGAGCCGTCGAAGCGACCCTCGGCCTGGGCGGCGCTGGCGAGCGTGTGCGAGCGGACCGCGAAGGCGTCCTGACGCTCACGGCTGATCGAGTGGCGCTCCGCGAGGTTCTCGGCGGTGACGCCCATGAGGATCTCGTGGAACGGATCGGTGAGACCGCCCATCACCGGGTCGACGAGCTCGCTCGGACCCATCTTCGCGCCCCAGCGGCCGTTGGGGATCCAGTACGGGCCGCGGCTCATCGACTCCGCCCCGCCGGCGAGCGCGACCTTCGCGTCCCCGGTCTGGATCGACTGCGCGGCGGAGACGATCGCCTGGACGCCCGTGCCGCAGAGCCGGTTGACGGTGAACGCGGGCGTCTCCTTCGGGATCCCGGACTGGACCCCGACGACCCGCGCCATGTACATGTCGGCGGGCTGCGTGTGGATGACGTTCCCGAAGACGACGTGGTCGACCTGGTCGGGGGCGATCCCGGCTCGCTCGATCGCGGCGGTGGCCGCGGTCGTGCCGAGATCCGTGGGCGCGACGTCCTTCAGGCTCTTCCCGTAGGACCCGATCGCGGTGCGGGCGGCGGAGGTGACGACGACGTTGGTCATGGCCCGGAGGCTACGCAGATGCGGAACTTCGAGGCGTCCCGACTCGTTGCGCCCGTTAGGATCATCTGTCGAGCGAGCGCCTCGTGGAAGCCCACAGCTTCAGAGCCCCCGCAGGTCTGCGCCGTCTCCGCGGCGGTCCCCTCCTGCGTCTGCGCTCGGACGAGCAGCTCCTCCTCGCCTTCCGCGCGGGGAGCGAGGAGGCGTTCGGCGTCCTCCACGACCGCTACCGGCAGCGGCTCTTCACCTACACCCGCCAGATGCTCGGCGGGAGCCCGACCGACGCCGAGGACGCGCTGCAGGACGTCTTCCTGCGCGCGTACAACGCGCTGCGGGCCGACGACCGACCCGTGAGCGTCCGGGCCTGGCTCTACCGCGTCGCCCACAACCGCTGCATCGACCAGCTCCGCCGCGCGAAGCCGCCGACCGTCGACATCGACGATCCGACGCAGCCCGAGCCGCCGGCGACGGACGCGGACATGGAGCGCCAGGACCCCGCGCGCGTCGCCGCGCGGCGGGAGGAGCTGCAGACGCTCGTCTCCGACGTCGGCCGGCTCCCCGAGCAGCAGCGCTCCGCGCTCCTCCTCCGCGAGATGGAGGGCCTGTCCTACATCGAGCTCGCCGACGCGCTCGACTGCAGCGTCCCGGCGGTGAAGTCGCTCCTCGTGCGGGCCCGCATGGGCCTCGTCGAGCAGGCGGAGGCGCGCGCGCTCTCCTGCGCGGACATCCGCGCCGACCTCGACCAGGCGCACGACCGCGGCGTCCGGATGAGCGGGCGCGCGCGGCGGCACCTGCGGGACTGCGAGGCATGCCGCGCGTACCGCCACACGCTCAAGGGCGTCGCGAGCGAGCTGCACGGGCTCGCCCCCGGGGCCGGCCTCTGGGCAAAGCTCCTCGGCCTCGGCGGCGCCGGGTCCGGCGCCGCGGCCGGCGGCGCGGCGGCCGGCGGCGCGGCGGCCGGCGGCGGCATCGCGCTCGTCGGCGGCGGCGCGGCCTCGACCGTGTCGAAGGTCGCGGCGATCTTCTGCTGCGCGGCGGTCGTCGGCGGCGGCGCCCACGAGGT
>NZ_JBLKKY010000063.1:0-24924 GCF_059438195.1 Paraconexibacter sp. | reverse complement strand
GCGGTGCGCCCGCCCGCCGCTGCGAGCGGGCGAGCAGCGCGCGGACGGCGGCCACCTCCGGGCCGCCGTCCGCGCGCCTGGGCTGTCGGCGCGGGATCGCCGTCACACCGCCGCGGCCGGGGTGCGGGCCGGCTCGAGCGCGACGTCGAGGACCTCGCCGATCGTCATGACCGGGTGGAACGTCATCTGCTCGCGGACGTCCTCGGGCACGTCGTCGAGGTCACCGCGGTTGCGCTCCGGGAGCACGACGTCCGTGAGCCCGGCCGCGTGCGCCGCCAGCACCTTCTGCTTCAGCCCGCCGATCGGCAGGACGCGGCCCTGGAGCGTCACCTCGCCGGTCATCCCGACGGTGTGCCGGACCGGGCGGCCGCTGAGGAGCGACGCGAGCGCCGTCGTCATCGTGATGCCCGCGCTCGGCCCGTCCTTCGGGATCGCGCCCGCCGGCACGTGGACGTGGAACTCGCGGTCTTCGAAGGCCTCCGGCGCGATGCCGAGCTCGTCGGCGTGCGCGCGCACGTAGGTGAGCGCGATCCGCGCGGACTCCTTCATGACGTCGCCGAGCTGGCCGGTGAGCGTGAGCCCTGCCGTGCCCTTGCCTGGCATCGCGTTCGCCTCGACGAAGAGGACGTCGCCACCCGTGCCGGTCACCGCGAGCCCCGTCGCGACACCCGGCACCGCCGTGCGGGACGCGGCCTCCTGGAACACCTTCTGGCGGCCGAGCGCGTCGCGGACGAGGTCGAGGTCGACCTCGACCGGCGCGGTCGCCTCACCCGAGGCGATCCGCGTCGCGATCTTCCGCAGGAGCGTCCCGAGCTCGCGCTCGAGGTTGCGGACGCCCGCCTCGCGGGTGTACTCGCTCACGATCGTGCGCAGCAGCTCGTCGTCGACCGACACCTCGTCCTCGCGCAGGCCGTTGCGCTCGCGCTGACGCGCCCAGAGGTGGTCGCGGGCGATCGCGACCTTCTCGTGGACCGTGTAGCCGTCGAACGCGATGACCTCCATGCGGTCGAGGAGCGGACCCGGGATCGTCTCGGCCTGGTTCGCCGTCGCGATGAACACGACCTCGGAGAGGTCGAGCTCGAGGTCGAGGTAGTGGTCCCGGAAGCTCGCGTTCTGGGCGGGGTCGAGGACCTCGAGGAGCGCCGCGCTCGGATCGCCGCGCCAGTCGGCGCCGACCTTGTCGACCTCGTCGAGGAGGATGACCGGGTTCATCGTCTTCGCGTCGCGCAGCGCGCGCACGAAGCGGCCCGGCATCGCGCCGATGTACGTCCGGCGGTGGCCGCGGATCTCGGCCTCGTCACGGACGCCGCCGAGCGACACGCGGACGAACTCCCGGCCCATCGCGCGGGCGATCGACTCGCCGATCGACGTCTTGCCGGTGCCGGGCGGGCCGATGAGCGTGAGGATCGCCCCCGCGCCCGCCTCCCGGCGCGCCGGGCGCGGCCGGTCCTCGGCCGCGGGCTCCTCGCCCTCGGAGGCGGCCTCGCCGTCCGACGCGGGCTGCGGCACGTCGAGCAGGCCGCGCTCCTGACGGAGCTTGCGGACGGCGACGTACTCGACGATGCGGTCCTTCACGTCGGCGAGGCCGGCGTGGTCGGCGTCGAGGATCTCGCGCGTCGCGACCGGGTCGAGCCGCTCCTCGGAGCGCTCGCTCCACGGCACCGACAGGAGCCAGTCGAGGTAGGTGCGGATCATCTGCGCCTCGCCGCCCTGCTCGCCGGCGCGCTCGAGGCGACCGAGCTCGCGCTCGGCCTGCTCGCGCGCCTCGTCGGGCATGCCCGACTCCTCGATCTTGGACCGGTACTCGTCGATGAACGAGCCCTCGTCCTCGCCGAGCTCGCGGCGGATCGACTCCATCTGCTTGCGCAGCAGGTAGTCGCGCTGCTGCTTCTGCGCCCCGGACTCGACGTCTTCGCGGATCCGCTGGCGGATCTGGAGCTGCGTGAGCCGCTCGCGCTGCATCTCGAGGGCCTTCTCGAGGCGCGATGTGACGTCGAGCGCCTCGAGGAGCTCGACCTTCTGGTCGAAGGTGAGGTCCGGGGCGTAGCCCGAGGTGTCGGCGAGCGCGCCCGGCTCGGTGATCGAGCGGACGAAGGCCGCGATCCGGCCGTCGTCGCCGCGCAGCTCGAGGAGCTCGTCGACGATCGCGCGGTACTCGCGCTCGAGCTCGCGGGTCCGACCGGAGAGGGGCTCCCCGCCCGCCCCCGCGTCGGGGCGCTCGTCGACGTCGGCGCGCAGTCGGCCGCGGGCATCGGTGTGCGCGGCGCCGATGACGCCGCGGGCGATGCCCTCGAGGACGGCGCCCTTCGCGCCGCCGGGCAGGCGGACCGTGTCCCGGACGGCCGCGATCGTGCCGACGGAGGCGTAGTCGCCCTCGTGGCGCGGCACGAGGAGGACGCGCTCCTCGCCGTCGACGTCGACCGGGAGGGTGACGTCCATGGTGGGGAAGACGACGGTGTCGTCGAGCGGGACGAGGAGGAGCGTCGAGGAGGAGGTCATGTGCAGGCGAGATCCTTGAGTGGTTCAACCGTTGCGAGAGCAACTGTAGCAGCTCGTCGATGAGATCTCAGCCTCTCCGACATAGATCCTCTCAGGCGCGTGGCTTGAGGTATGAGCGCGCGGGCGCCCAGAGGGGCACTGTGAGGTCACGCACGTTCCGGAACGCCGGCTCCGGGCATCATCAAGGCGTGTTCCACATCTCCGCAGAAGACGCCTACGAGGCCCTCCAGGAGATCGTCCGCGCCCGTGAGGCCGCGCGTGCGGGCGCTCCGATCGGCGGCCCGGACGGCCCGACGCTCGAGGAGCTCGACACGCTCGTCGAGCACGCCCGCCAGGCGTGGGTCGGCGCCGCAGTCACCGAGATCGCGTCGATGCGCGCCATGGTGCACGGCCCGCAGGTCGGCTGACGGCGCTTCTCAGCGACGGTCCGCGACCGCTCCGAGGAGGAGCAGCACGAGGATCGCCCCGATGACCGCCCCGGGAAGGCCGCCGAGGTCGAGCATCTCGGTGTCGCCGATGTCGAGCGCCTCGGTGAAGATGAAGTAGCCGAGGAGCGAGCCGACGAGGCCGACCGCCATCGTGGGAAGGCAGCCGGTGACCTGGCGGCCCGGCGTGAGCGCGCGGGCGAGGTAGCCTGCGACGAGGCCGAGGACGATTGCGCCGAGCACGGTGACGTCCTACCCGCTGCGCGCGGGTCGTAGGCTCGCGTGCATGGTGCCGAGGCCCTTCTCGACGGTTCCGCCCCCGCCGGTCGCACGCCGCTACCTCGCCGCTCGCGGGGTGCTGCGCCGTGCGCTCGACCGGCCTCTGCCGGAGGGGCTCGCCCTCTGGGAGACGTCGATGGGCGTCGGGGCCACGCACGTCCTCGGCGCGCTCGCCGAGCTCGGCGTGGCCGATGCCATCGCCGCGCGCGGCGGTGCGGCGGCCGCCGGCGAGCTTGCGGGCGACCTCGCCGCCGACGCCGATGCGCTCCACCGGCTCCTGCGTGCCGCCGCGGCGCTCGGCGTCGTCCAGATGGACGGGCGGAGCGGCGCCTGCCGTCTCACCCGCGCGGGCGAGACCCTTCGCGACGACCATCCGGCCTCTCAGCGGGCCTGGTGCCGCTACATGGCCTCCGAGGCGACGACGCGCGCATGGGCGGGCCTCACCGACGCCGTCCGGACGGGTGAGAGCGCCTTCCCCGCCGTCCACGGGACGTCGGTGTGGGACCACCTCGCCGAGCATCCCGACGAGGAGCGGACCTTCGCCCGGGCGATGCGGACCCTCACCGAGACGGCCGCGCCGCTCATCGCCGGCGCGTACCCGTGGCCCGAGGGCGGGACGGTGTGCGACGTGGCCGGTGGCGTGGGGACGCTCCTCGCCGCCGTCCTGGCGCGCGAGGCCTCGCTGCGCGGCGTCCTCGTCGACGCGCCGGGCGTCCTCGCCGAGGCGGACGCGTTCCTCGCCGCGCGCGGGCTCGCCGATCGCGTCGAGCGCGTGCCCGGCGACATCTTCGGCGTGATCGACGCGCGTGCGGACGTCTACCTCCTCAAGGACGTCCTCCACGACTGGGACGACGCGCGATGCGCGCGCATCCTCTCCGTCGTCCGCGCCGCCGCGCCGGCGGGCGCGCGCGTCGTCCTCGCCGAGACCGTGCAGGAGCGCCACCGCCCGGACCCGTTCGTCTCGCTCGAGGACCTCCACATGCTCACGCAGTGCGACGGCGGGCGGCAGCGCTCCGTCGCCGAGCTCCACGCGCTCCTCGACGCGACCGGCTGGGCGCCCGGGCGCGTCCGCGAGACGACGACGCACGCCCTCGTCGAGGGCACCGCCGGCTGACGGTTTGCATCTCGACAGCCAGATCTGGCTGTCGAGATGCAAAGCGAGCGGTCGTTCGCGGCCTCAGCCGCCGCGGCGGCGGCGCAGCGCGCCCCAGCCGTTGGCGACGAGGGCCAGCGCGAGCGTCACGGGGGCGGGCTCGCCGAGGTTCGGGTCGCGTCCGTCCCCGATGCGGTGGAGCTGGCGGGTGTGCCAGTAGAGGTCGACGAGGCCGTCGAGCTGCTTCTGGCCGATCGTCTTGTCGCCGGACCGGACGCGGTCCCGGGTGCCGTCGAGGAGGCCGGCGGGCGCGTCCGGGTCGACCGCGAGCGGCCGCGCGAGCCCCACGACGTCGATCGCCCCGGAGGCGAGCGCCGCGCGCATGGCCCCCGCGGTGCGGAAGCCGCCGGTGAGCATGAGCGGCACGGAGACGCGTCCGCGGACCTCCTCGGCGTACTCGAGGAAGTACGCCTCACGGGCGCGTGTCGTCTCGGCGAGGCCGACCATCGCCGGAGCCTCGTAGGTCCCGCCGCTGATCTCGAGGAGGTCGATGTCCTCCGCGCCGAGCGCCTCGACGACCGCCATCGACTCCTCCTGGGAGAAGCCGCCGCGCTGGAAGTCCGCCGAGTTGAGCTTCACCGAGACGGCGAAGGACGCCGACACCGCGGCCCGGATGGCCCGCACGACCTCGAGGAGGAAGCGCATGCGCTTCTCGGGCGATCCGCCCCACTCGTCGGTGCGGGTGTTCGCGCGCGGTGAGAGGAACTGGCTGACGAGGTAGCCGTGGGCGCCGTGCACCTGAACGCCGTCGAAGCCCGCCCGCTCGAGGACGGCGGACGTCGCCGCGAAGCGCGCCACGATCTCGCCGATCTCCGTCGAGGTCAGCTCGCGGGGGGTGGCGGCCCCGGGGACCCGCGCCCGCACGGGGGACGGCGCGACCGGGGTCGAGCCGGCGATCGCGAGCGCCTGGCGGCCCGGGTGGTTGACCTGGACCCACGCCTGCGCGCCGCCGCTCCTCGCCGCGGCGGCCCACCGTCGCAGGGCGCCCAGGTCGCGGTCGTCCTCGACGACGACGTTGAACGGCTCGCCGACGTGGCGGCGGTCGACCATGACGTTGCCGGTGACGAGGAGGCCGCACCCCCCGGCGCCCCAGCGGCGGTAGAGGCGCTCGAGGCGCTCGGTGGGACGGTTGCGGCGGTCCCCGAGCTGCTCGCTCATCGCCGCCTTCGCGAGCCGGTTCGGGAGCGTCGCGCCGCAGCGGAGGTCGAGCGGGGCGGCGAGCGGGTCGGTCGTGGTCCGGGCGGTCTCGGCGGCCATGCGAAGAGAATATACGGACGTGTAGCTTCGTCGGTCGATAGCGTCGCGTCCCATGAGCGCCGACCTCAACCGACAGATCCGGCTCGCGTCCCGTCCCACGGGCCTGCCCGGTCCCGAGTGCTGGGAGGCCACGGAGGAGCCGATCCCCGAGCCCGGGGACGGCGAGATCGTCGTGCGCGTCTCGCACATCTCGCTCGACCCCGCGATGCGCGGCTGGATGAACGCCGGCCGCTCCTACATCGCTCCCGTCGAGACCGGCGAGGTCATGCGCGCCGGCGCGGTCGGCGAGGTCGTCGCCTCGCGGCACGACCGCTTCCCGGTCGGGACGCACGTCGTCGGGATGTTCGGCGTCCAGCGCTACGCGCGCAGCGACGGCCGCGGCGTCCACGCCGTCGACCCGTCCCTCGCTCCGCTCCCGCGGTACCTCGGCGCGCTCGGCATGACCGGGATGACCGCGTACTTCGCGCTCCTCGAGACGGGCGAGCTGAAGGGGGAGGGGGAGACGGTCGTCGTCTCCGGTGCCGCCGGGGCCGTCGGCGGCGCGGCGGGGCAGATCGCGAAGATCAAGGGCGCGCGCGTCGTCGGCATCGCGGGCGGGCCGGAGAAGTGCGGGCACATCGTCGAGGACCTCGGCTTCGACGCGGCGATCGACTACAAGAACGAGGACGTCGCGGCGCGCCTGCGGGAGACGTGCCCCGACGGGATCGACGTCTACTTCGACAACGTCGGCGGTGAGATCCTCGACGCCTGTCTCACCCGGCTCGCCATGGGGGCGCGCGTCGTCATCTGCGGCGCGATCTCGCAGTACAACGCCGAGGGCGGCGCGCCGCAGGGGCCGCGCAACTACCTCTCGCTCCTCGTCCACCGCGCGACGATGCGCGGGATGGTCGTCTTCGACTACGCGGACCGCTACGGGGAGGCGGCGCGCGAGATGGCCGGCTGGATCGCCGACGGCCGTCTCGTCGCCGAGGAGGACGTCGTCACGGGGACGGTCGACGACTTCCCCGAGACGCTCCTCCGGCTGTTCCGCGGCGAGAACACGGGCAAGCTCGTCCTCGAGCTCGCATGAACGACAAAGCCCCGCTGTCTCAGCGGGGCTCGTTCGTGTGTGCGTCTAGCGGTGTCGGAGGTGCCCACCGCAGTGGGGGCAGCTCGCACGATCCGCGACGCGGTCCGCGGCCCAGAGCCGCAGGCACTTCGCACAGAGGACTCGCATAGGTCCTCCTTCCTTGTCTGTCTGCGTATTCCTCTAGAGAGTAGTCGGCTCGACGGCGTCGTTCCTGAAGCCCGACGAGCGTGAGTGTGGATCTACCCGGCCGAGAGCCGTGTGAATCCACATTCACGCGAGGTGGCGGGTTGCAGGGCGCTCAGTTCACCGACTCGCAGTTGCGGACCTTGTCCTTGCTGTCCTTGAAGACGACGTCGCGGCCCGGGCCGCAGTCGACGACGTCGCGGCCGCCGCCGACGGCGCGGATCGTGTCGTCGCCCTTGCCGCCGTACAGCCGGTCGCTGTCGTAGCCGCCGTTGAGGTGGTCGTCGCCCGCTCCGCCGTAGAGGCGGTCCTTGCCGCGGCCGCCCTCGAGCTCGTCGTCGCCGTCGTCGCCGTACAGCCGGTCGTTGCCGAAGCGGCCGAAGAGCTGGTCGGGGCCAGAGCCGCCGTAGAGGCGGTCGGAGCCCCCCGCGCCCTCGAGGAAGTCCGAGCCGCCGCCGCCGCGGATGAGGTCGGCGCCGCTCGAGCCGATGATGCGCTCGTCGGCCGAGGTGTTGCCGTGGCAGCCGCGCTGGAAGGAGCAGATGATCCGCGACTCCTCGGCGCGGACCGCGGCGAGGACGCTCTCGCCGGCGGCGCCCGCCGCCGCCACGGCCTCGTTCGTCCAGCCGCCCGCGAGGAGGACCGCGCGCGCCGCGGATTCGCCGACCTCGGTCGTCGGGTCGTCGCCGAGCACGTGGACGACGCCGCCGACGAGCGTCCCGAGCAGCGTCGGGACCGTGCCCGGGAGGGCGCGGGAGCCGTCGAGGCCGAGCGTCGCGGGCGTGTCGGGGGTGAGCGGGGCCCCGACCGATATCGGCGGGAGCGTGACGAGCCCGGGCACGGAGATCTCGCCGACGGTGAGGCGCGGCGCGGCCGGGACCGACACGCCGCGCAGCGCGACGTTGAGGAGGACGGGCGCGCCCTCCTCGGGGGCCGGGAGGACGATGACCTCGCAGCCGGCGGTCAGGTCGGCCTCGCCGCGGGAGGAGACGTGGACGATGTCGTGGCCGGGCCCGCAGTCGATCTCGTCGACGCCCGGGCCGGAGTAGATGAGGTCGTTGCCCGCCCCCGCGTTCACGACGTCCTCGCCGCCGCCGCTCGAGATCGTGTCGTCGCCGTCGCCGCCCGAGACGTGGTCGGAGCCGCCGAAGCCGTGGACGACGTCGTTCCCCGGGCCGGCGTCGAACGTCGCGCTGCCCGACTCGTCGGTGAGGATGTCGTCGCCGTCGCCGCCGCGGATCGTCTCCTCGTGGTTCTGGCCGGCGCCCGCGTCGATGCGGTCGTTGCCGGGGCCGCCGTCGATGCCGTCGTCGCCCGAGCCGCCGAAGAGGACGTCGTCGCCGTCGCCGCCGACGATCCGGCGGTCGGAGCCGAGGTTGCCGTGGATGAAGTCGTTGCCCGGCCCGCCGTCGAGGAGCCGGTCGTCGCCCGCGCGCGACTCGACGATGAAGTCGTTGCCGTTGCCGCCGGCAGCGTGGTCGTCGCCGTCGCCGCCGTCGAGGAGGTCGTCGTCGTCGCCGCCGACGAGGCGGTCGTTGCCCGTCTCGCCGTAGAGCCGGTCCTTGCCGGTGCCGCCCGAGAGCCTGTCGTCGCCGGAGCCACCCTCGAGGCGGTCGTTCCCGGAGCCCCCGTAGAGCTTGTCGCGACCCGTCCCGCCGAGGAGCAGGTCGCGGCCGCCGAGGCCCTTGAGGACGTCGTTCGAGCGCTTGCCCGAGAGCGTGTTCGCCCCGCTGTTCCCGACGAGGCGGTCGGGCAGGCGGGTCCCGCGCTTCGCCGCGAGGGCGCTCGGCGCCAGAGCGGCGAGGAGGACGGCGATGAGGAGCAGGCTGAGGCGGCGCACCCACCGGTCATCGGCCGACGCCTCCGCTGCGGCGCCCATCTGGCCGGATGGCCGAGTGGAGGCGTCCTCCCTTTCGCCAGAGCGACTCTTTATCGTGAGAGCAAGCATGGACGTCGTCGCGCTCATCCCCTTCGGCCTCGCGATCGGCCTCGCGATCGGCACCGTCGGCGGCGGCGGGGCGGTGCTCGCCG
This sequence comes from Paraconexibacter sp., assembly GCF_059438195.1. Lineage (NCBI taxonomy): Bacteria > Bacillati > Actinomycetota > Thermoleophilia > Solirubrobacterales > Paraconexibacteraceae > Paraconexibacter > Paraconexibacter sp. Next base: position 16,028 of record NZ_JBLKKY010000063.1, on the reverse strand, counting down.
TCCCCGTGCTCGTCTACGTCGCGGGCCTCGGCGCCCACGAGGCGACGACGGCGAGCCTGGCGGTCGTCGCCGCCGGCGCGGTCACCGGCGCGCTCGGGCAGGCCCGGCGCGGCGCCGTGTGCTGGACGACAGCGGGGTGGTTCGCGGCGGCCGCCGCCATCGGCAGCGTCGCCGGGACCGCCCTCAACCAGGCCGTCGGCGGCGCCGTCCTCCTCTACCTCTTCTCCGCGATCATGCTGGTCGCCGCGCGCGCGACGTGGCAGCGCGCGGGGGAGCCCGCCGCAGCGTCCGGCGGCTGCCCGGAGGCGCCGCTCGGCCCCGCCGTCGCGGCAGGTGTCGCGGTCGGCGTCCTCACGGGGCTCGTGGGCGTCGGCGGCGGCTTCGTCATCGTCCCGGCGCTCGCGATCGGGCTCCACCTCGGCCTGCGCGAGGCGATGGGGACGTCGATGGTCATCGTCTTCGTCGTCTCGATCGCCGGTCTCGTCTCGCACCTCGGCGCAGGCCAGTCCCTCGACGGCGGCGTCGCGATCCCCATGGCCGCAGCGACGGTCGTCGGGGCGCTCATCGGGCCACGCCTCTCGGCGGCGCTGCCGCTGCGCACGCTCGGCCGCGGCTTCGCCGGTCTCGTCGTCGTCGTCGCCGTCGGCGTCGGCGCCGCGACCGCCGCCGGGGTGGGGGTGTGACAACGGTGGACCCCCGTGGTACTCTCCACATACGTACAAGCAAGGAGTTGTGAAGACCATGCCGAGCGACACCACCCTCACGAGTCCGTCCGAGCTCCTCGCCGCCCTGCGCGAGGGACGGGGGCCGACGCTCGTCGACATCCGTCCCTCGGACGAGGTCGCCGCATGGTCCATCGACGGTGACGGCGTCGTCCGCGCCGATGTCCCCGCCTCCGACCTCGAGACCGACCCGGCGGCGGCGGCCGAGCGCATCCCCGAGGGATCCGTCCTCGTCTGCAACCGCGGCAAGACCGCGCTCCGCTGCCAGGAGTCGCTCGCGAAGGCGGGCCGCCCGGTCGCCGTCCTCGAGGACGGCCTGCGCGGCTGGCTCCGCGTCCTCCAGGACGTCGCGGTCCCCGTCGCGCGCGACGACGTCGCGGTGACGCAGGTCCAGCGTCCCGGTCGCGGCTGCCTCTCGTACGTCGTCTCCGCGGGCGGCGAGGCCCTCGTCGTCGATCCTGCGCCCGTGCCCGAGCACTACGTCGACCTCGCCGAGCGCGAGGGGCTGCGCATCGTCGGCGTCCTCGACACGCATCTCCACGCCGACCACCTCTCCGGCGCCCGCGCCCTCGCCGAGCGCGCCGGCGCCCCGTACTTCGTCCCGCGCGGGACGATCGAGCGCGGCGTCGCGTGGGAGTCCGAGGCGACGGTCCTCGAGCCCGGGGCGACCCTCCGCGTCGGCGACGTGGACCTCGAGCTCATCGCCCTGCCCGGCCACACCACCGACATGAGCGGCGTCCTCGTCCCCGGGGCCGCGGTCATCACCGGCGACTCGCTCCTCCCGACCGGCCTCGCCCGCCCCGATCTCGAGCGCGGCGACCCCGAGGGGGCCCGCGCGATGGCGAAGATCCTGCACCGCACGCTGCGCGAGACCCTGCTCCCCCTCGGTGACGACATCGTCGTCCTCGGCGCCCACGAGCATCCCGGGCTGCGCTCGGGTCCCGTGGCGCCGACGGTCGGCGACGTGCGCGCCGCGATCCCCGAGCTGGCGATCGAGTCCCCGGACGAGTTCGCCGACGAGGTCCTGCGGCAGATGCCGCCGCGCCCGGCGAACTACGAGATGGTCATCGAGGCGAACGCCGGCCGCGTCGCGGCGGACCCCGAGCTCGAGACGGGCGGGAACAGCTGCTCGAGCCGGTGACGCGCCTGGGGTCTTGACGGCGCCGCGGGAGCGCGGCACCGTGTCAGCAGGATGCGTCGCACGGACCGCACGCAAGCTCGGAGGCTCCCCGGCATCGCCGTCCTCGGTGTCGCGGCCGCCCTCGCGGCCGCGGCGGCCGTGCTGTCGGAGGCCCTCCTCGCTGCTGCGGCGCTCGCCGTCGTCGTCGTCCTCCTCCCGCCCGCGCTCGCCCGGCGCACGGCGCGCCCGGCACCCGAGCGGATGCCCTCGTCGGACGACGACGACGGCGACGGCCCGGGCGGGGGCGGCGGCCCACCGGGCGGTCCGGAGCCGCCCGACGTCCCGCCCACCCCGGGCCTCGACTGGGAGGCCTTCGACGAGGCGCGGCGCTCGTGGGAGCGTCCACCCACCCGTCACTGACGGGCGGCGCCGCTAGATTCGGGCGATGCCGGACGCGACCCCGCACCGCCCCGCCCTCCAGACGTGGGAGATCGACCTCCACGGCCATCAGGTCGTCTACCGGTCGGCGGGCAGCGGCCCGCCGGTCGTCCTCATCCACGGGATGGTCAACTCGTCCCGCCACTGGCAGCCGGTCGCCGAGCGCCTCGCGGAGCGGTACACGGTCATCGCTCCCGACCTCATCGGCCACGGCGACAGCGCGACCCCTCGCGGCGACTACTCGCTCGGCGCGCACGCGACGGTCATCCGCGACCTCCTCTCCGCGCTGGGGATCGAGCGGGCCTCCCTCGTCGGTCACTCGCTCGGCGGCGGGATCGCGATGGTCTACTTCTGGCAGTTCCCTCAGCGCGTCGAGCGTCTCGCCCTCGTCTCCAGCGGGGGGCTCGGTCCGGAGGTGAGCCCGCTGCTGCGGTCGGCCGCCCTCCCGGGGGCGAGGCGCCTCATCTCGGTCGCCGCGAGCGGCCGGGTGACGCGGCCGCTGCGACAGGCCGGCGGCCGCCTCCGCAGCCGGGGGATCGGCCTCGGCGTCCACCTCGAGGCGATCGCCCGCGCGCTGCGCCCGCTCGAGAGCCCTGGTGCGCAGGAGGCGTTCGTCCAGACGCTGCGCGCGGTCATCGACGGCCGCGGCCAGCGCGTGAGCGCCGCCGACCGGCTCTACCTCCTCGAGCAGATCCCGACGCTCGTCGTGTGGGGCGAGCGCGATCGCACCATCCCGATCGAGCACGGCCGCGCCGCGCACGAGGCGATCCCCGGGAGCCGGTTCGCGACGCTGCCGCGCGCCGCGCACTTCCCGCACCTCGAGGACCCGGGGGGTCTCGCCGACGAGATCCTCGCCTTCCTCGGCGAGACGCAGCCGGGGGTCATCGACGAGGGCCTCTGGCACGGGCTGCTCCGCGGAGGCGCACGGCCGCGCCCGCGGGCCGTCGCCTGAGGCGAGCCGTCAGAGCTCCGCGAGGTAGACCCGCAGGAGCGGGTCGATGACCCTCCAGCGCCGCCCGTCGCGTTCGATGATCCCGGCGTCGCGGAGCGCGTCGAGCGCCCGGCTCGCGGTCTGCGGCGCGAAGCCCGCGTAGAGGGGCTCCCCGCGCGCGACCCGGCGGGCGATCACCTGATAGGTGCCGCGGCCCTTGCCGCGCCCGAGGCTGCGGATCCGCTCGAGCGTCTGCTGATGCTTCAGCCGGTCGGCGCGCAGGGCGCGCGAGTGGCCCTCGGCGACGAGCGCGCCGTCGACCCGGCGGGCGATCTGCTCGACGGCGGCGAGGTGGGTCTGCTGCGCGATGAGCATCGTCGCCCGCGGGTGCAGCTCGCCGAGGGCGACGAGCCGCCCGACGGCGTCGTCGTCGATCTCGCGGTCGTCCTCGGCGTAGCGATCGCGAAGCCCGCGCTCCCACTCCTCGGCGGTGATCGGCGTGAGCTCGTGGAAGGCGCCGAACTGGCTGAGCGCCCGCTCGCTCGGGGCGAAGAGGTCGCGCATGAGGTGCTCGATCGACCCCGCGAACAGCACGCTCACGCCCGGGCTGCGCTGGAGGACCGCGCGGATCTGACGCGTCAGCGCGTCGGCGTCGCCGAAGCGGCCGGAGGCGATGTCCTGGAACTCGTCGAGGAAGACGACGAGCCGGCGGTCGTCGCCGGCGGCGATCCGCTCGAGCAGCTCGAAGGCCGCGCGGAGGCGCTGCGACGCCTCGGGCGCGGACGCCGAGAGGCTGAGGGCGATCTCGACCTCCTCGCCGAGATCCTGGCGGGCGCGCACGGTCGCGGCCGCCGACATCTCCTCCCGCAGTCGGCCGAGGTTGCGCCCGGCCGCCTCGAGCGCGCGACGCAGGACGGGGCGCGTCGCGATCGCTGCGCGCGCGAGTCCGTCGGCGAGGTCGTCGGCGTCGGCGTAGCGGAAGAGGTCGACGCTCACGGTCCCGCAGCCCTCGGAGGCGCAGACGCCGAGGGCTGCGTCGGCGACGCTCGTCTTCCCCGTCCGCCGTGGTCCGGCGAGCACGATGTGCCCTCCCCCGAGAAGGGCCGTGGCGACGCGGTCGACGTCGTCGGCTCGCCCGATCATGCGGCCGGCCGGCACCGGCTCGTCGGTGGGGAAGAGGTCCGCGCTCCCCTTGCGCGGCGTATCACGCATCGCGTGATCCTATATCACGCTGAGCGGAAGTCATCAGACCACCGCTCCACCCCTTGACAACTGCACAGTTGTATGTGAGTATTCCGAGCCTCAGGTCCCTCCACCAGGAGTACGTCCATGCAGCTCCCCTCTCCAGTTCCTCCGGATCTCGCTGATCTCATCGCCGGGCGCCTGCGCGTCATCGGCGACCCGATGCGGATCCGCATCCTCGACAGCCTGCGGGATCAGCGGCGGTCGGTCGGCGAGCTCACCGAGATCCTCGGCACGAGCCAGCAGAACGTCTCGAAGCATCTCGGGATCCTCCGCGAGGCCGGGATCGTCGGCCGGCGCAAGGAAGGCACGAGCGCCTACTACGAGATCACGGACTCGAGCGTCTTCGACCTCTGCGAGCAAGTCTGCGGTGGATTGCAGATGCAGGTCGCGGAGCTGAACGCTCTCATCGCTTCGACTCAGACCCCCACCCCCACCCCCACCCCGACGCCCGAGGAGGCCGACCGATGAGCACGACGACGACCCGCAGCGACACCTGTCCCGCGGACGCCGTCGCCCGCCGCACCGGCTGGCCCGTCGAGCGCGTCCTCTTCGCGATGGCGGGGACGGTCACCCTTCTCGGTGTCCTGCTCTCCGCCGTCGTGAGCCCCTGGTTCCTCCTCCTCGTCGCGTTCGTCGGCGTGAACCAGTGGCTCTACGTCGTCGCCGGCGACTGCCCGGCGTCTCTCGTCCTGACCCGTGTCTTCCATCTCCAGCGAGGCATCTCCCGATGAGCACCATCGCCCCTCCCTCTGCGGGGACCACGCCCCCGGCCCAGCGGCCGGGTGACGGGGGTTCCCACCACGAAGGCCCGCTCGGCCGGCTCGGCCGCTGGGCCGCCACGAACCGTCGCACCGTCTTCGCCATCTGGGCCGTCATCCTCGTCGGCTTCGGCTTCTTCGCGCCGAAGGCCGAGCACGCGCTCTCGGGCGCGGGCTGGGAGGCGACGGGCTCCGAGTCCGTCGAGGTCCGCAACCTCGTCGACCGCGAGTTCGGCGGGCTCAGCTCGAGCGCGCTCATGGTCGCGATGCACAGCGACACGACGACCGTCGACTCGCCCGCGTTCCAGCAGCGGATCGCCGCCGTGAGCGAGGTCCTCTCCGGTGACGACCGCGTCGCGACCGTCATGCAGCCGCAGCCCGGCCAGACGATCAGCCAGGACGGTCGCACCGCGATCGTCATGGGTGGCGCGGCCGAGGACAGCAACGAGATGGTCCGCGCGGCCGACGATCTCAAGGACCAGGTCCGGGACCTCGGCGACGAGAACATCGAGATCGCGATGACGGGCTCCTCAGGCCTGTGGTCGGACTTCAACCACGCGAACAAGACCGCGATGATGAAGTCCGAGCTCATGAGCTGGCCGGTGACGCTCGGCATCCTCGTGCTGGCGTTCGGCTCGCTCGCCGCCGCCGGCCTGCCGCTCATGCTCACCATCCTCGGCCTCGGTGCCTCGGCCGGATCGCTCTACCTCGGCGCGCAGGTGCTCGACATCTCGATCTGGGCGATGAACTTCGCGATGATGTTCGCGCTCGCGCTCGGCATCGACTACGCGCTGTTCGTCGTCATGCGGTTCCGCGCCGCGCTCCACGGCGATCCCGGTGATCACCCCGATCGGGTGCCCAACGCGGTCGCCTCGACGATGGACACCGCCGGGAAGGCCGTGCTCTTCAGCGGCATCACCGTGCTCATCTCGCTGAGCGCCGTCATGCTCGTCGAGAGTCCGGCGTTCCGCTCGATGGCGCTCGGAATCATGCTCAGCGTCATCTTCATCCTCGGCGCGACGCTCACGCTCCTGCCCGCCGTGCTCGGTCGCATGGGCCCGCGGGTCGACCGTGGGGCGCTGCCCTGGGCGAAGGGCGCGCCGGCCGGTGCCGAGCCGTCGAAGAAGTTCCACGCCTGGGGCGAGCGGCTGTGGCGCAAGCCCTGGCTGCCCGGTCTCGGCGTCGTGGCGCTCCTCATCGCGCTGTCGATCCCGGTCCTGTCCCTCGACACCGGCATGCCGTCGATCAAGGTCGTGCCCGAGGACGACTCGGCGCGCGTCGGCTACAACATCGTCCAGGACGCCTTCGGCCCGGGCGCGCCCGGCACCCTCCAGGTGACCGTCGCCGCCGACGAGGCCGAGGAGGCGGGCCGCGTGCTCGCCGCCGACCCCGGCATCGCGCAGGTGACGCCTCCGCAGCCCAACCAGACAGGCGATCTCGCCCTCGTCCAGGGCGTGCCGACGGCCGACCCGTCCGATCCCGAGGTGAAGGCGACGATCGACCGCGTCCGTGAGGACCTCCCCGCGAGCGCGATGGTCGGCGGTGCCGCGGCCGAGAACCACGACCTCGAGGAAGAGCTCGCGGAGAAGACCGCGCTCGTCATCGGCGTCGTGCTCGCGCTCGGCTTCGTCCTCCTCCTCATCGCGCTGCAGGCGCCGCTCATCGCCCTCATCGGCGTGGTGACGAACCTGCTCGCGACGGGCGCTGCGTTCGGCGTCGCGAAGTGGGTGTTCCAGGACGGCGTCGGGGCCGATCTCTTCGGCTTCGAGTCGCAGGGCTTCCTCAACGCGTGGGGTCCGGTGTTCTTCTTCGCGATGATCTTCGCGATCTCGATGGACTACACCGTGTTCCTGCTGTCGAGCGCGAAGGAGCACTGGGACAAGACGGGTGACCCGCGGATGGCGAAGCTCGGTGGCCTCGCCCACTCGGGCCGCGTCGTCTTCGCTGCCGCCGCCGTCATGGTCGCCGTGTTCTTCACGTTCGCCCTGTCCGGCCCGCTGCCGCCCCGGGAGATGGGCATCATCCTCGGCATCGCCGTCCTCGTGGACGCCGCCGCCGTCCGGCTGCTGCTCCTCCCGATCCTCCTGCGGCTCACCGGCCACGCGGCCTGGCATGTGCCGAAGCCGCTCCGGAAGATCCTCCCCGACATCAAGTTCGGGCACTGACATGGGTCTCCTGGATCGATTCCGCAGCTCGACGTCCCTCGCTCCCGCCGCTGCCGCGGCGGGGGCGGCGGACGGCTCCCTCCTCCTCGTGGACGTCCGCGAGAAGGACGAGGTCCGCGAGGGGTGCGCGAAGGGCGCGCGCCACATCCCGCTCGCCCAGGTCCCGGCCTCCTTCGAGAGGCTGAGGTCCGAGGCGGGCGGCCGGCCGGTCGCGTTCGTGTGCCGCAGCGGCATGCGGAGCGGCGCGGCCGTGAAGGCCGCTCAGGAAGCGGGCCTCGATGCCCGCAACGTGAGCGGAGGGATGCTCGCGTGGCAACGCGCCGGGCTCCCCGTCACCAAGGGGCGGCGATGACGGGCGCGTGCCACGTGTCGCCGTTCGTCACCGCCCCGCTGGAAGGATCGTCCTCATGACCGCACGACTCATCGCTCTCCTCGCCGCCGTCGCCGCCGCCCTCGTCCTCGCCGCGTGCGGGGACGACGACGACACCACGGCGACGCCGTCCTCCGACGCGCCTGCCGCGGTGGCGCCGTCCTCCGACGCGCCCGCCGAGGCCGCGGCCTCGTTCGAGACGGTGACGCCGGCCGAGATCGCCCCGCGCGTCGAGGCCGGTGAGGTCCTCCTCGTCGACGTCCGCGAGGACGCCGAGTGGGAGGCGGGCCGTGCGGAGGAGGCGATCCACGTGCCGCTCGCGACCGTCGGGGACGAGCTCTCGCGGATCGCGGACGAGGCCGACGGCCGGCCCATCGCGTTCATCTGCCGCTCCGGGAACCGCAGCGCGCAGGCCTCCCAGATCGCCGTCGACGGGGGCATCGGCCCCGTCATCAACGTCGACGGCGGGATGGGGGCCTGGGTCCAGGCGGGTCTTCCCATCGTCCCGGAGGACGGGCAGATCATCTGAGGTCGGACGGGGGAGTCGCGACCTGGCCGGACGCGGCTTCCCCGACGGTCTCCGCTCGGGCGGGACCTGAGCCCGAGCTGGAGCTGCGGGTCGCCGGCGATCAGGCGGCCCGCGGCTCCGGTGCACGCATCTCGAGCCGGGGGCTGCCCGCGATCAGGCGGCCCGCGGCTCGGGTGCGGGCATCTCGCCCGGCTCGGTGCCGAGCGCGACGGGCATCCCCACCATCGAGCCCCACTCGGTCCAGCTCCCGTCGTAGTTGCGGGTGCGGCCGCGACCGAGGAGCTCGTGGAGCACGAACCACGTGTGCGCCGACCGCTCGCCGATGCGGCAGTAGGCGATCACCTCGGCGTCGTCCACGGCGCCGGCCTCCGCGTAGATCTCCGCGAGCTCGGCGAAGGGGAGGAACCGCCCGTCGGGCCCCGTCGCGACGTCCCAGGGGACGTTCCGCGCCCCGGGGATGTGCCCGGCGCGCTGCGCGATCTCCTGCGGGTAGCCGGGCTCCGTGAGCGCCTCGCCCGAGTACTCGGCCGGCGTGCGCACGTCGAGGAGGACGCAGCTCCCGTCGCGGACGTCGCTCCAGGAGGCGCGGACGTCGCCGCTCGCCTCCGCCTCGGGCGTGTCCGCGCCGGCCTCGCCGGGCGTCGGCGCTTCGCGGTCGAGGGGGCGCTCCTCGGCGATCCAGGCCTGGCGGCCGCCGTCGAGGATCGCGATGCGCTCCAGCCCGTAGTGGCGGAAGAGCCAGTAGGCGAAGCAGGCGTACCAGTTGTTCTTGTCGCCGTAGAGGACGACCGAGGACCGCGCCGTCACGCCGAGCCGCCCCCAGAGCGCGCGGATCGCGTCCGCGCTCGGGAGGTCCCGGGTGACCGGATCGCGGAGATCGCGGTTCCAGTCGAGGTTCCGCGCGCCGGGGACGTGGCCGGTGCCGTAGAGGAGAGGCTGCTCGTCGGCCTCGACGACGATGAGGTCCGGGTCGCCGAGATGCTCGGCGAGCCAGGTCGTGTCGACGAGCGGGCCGAACGCGCGCGTGCTCACGACGCGACCCTGCGCAGGTGGAGGTCGACGAGTCGCTGGCCCTCGGCGGTGAGGACGACTCGGTCGCCGCGGCGCATGAGCGCCGCGCGGCTGCCGGTGAAGTAGCCGTTGAGGCCGCGGCGGTCGTAGCCGTGGCGCGCGGCGAGCGCCGCGAGGGAGTCGCGGTCGATGCCGTGCCGGCCGTGCTCGTAGACCCCGACGAGGACCTCGTAGTAGCGGTCCGGGCGCGGGCGCTCCGGGCCCGTCGCCGTCCGCCCGGTGGCCTCGAGCCGGCGGAGGTCGGCCTCGATGCGGTCGAGGCCCGCGCGCATCCGCGCGATCTCCTGCCTCAGCGAGGCGACGACGGTCTCGGAACCGGTGGCGCCGGAATCGGCGGGAGGCGTGCTCACGTCCTGATGGTCGCACAACGACTTGCCTTGCGGAAAGCGACTCGACGAGGAGGCGACCGCCTCACGGGCATTCACCGCTTTGTGCTTGTGAAAGCAATTGCTATCATGAAAGCAAGCAACAGGAGGTTCCGCAGATGTCCTTCACGCCGCTCTTCTCCGTCATCTTCGGCGGCATTCTCAGCGTCACCCTCGCGGTGGCGCTCACGGGCCGGAGCGCGACCGCGCACGTCGTGCTCAGCGTCGCGCTGCTCGTCACGTTCGCCATCGCCGTCGCGTTCACGTCGGGGCGTCTCCTCGACGACGAGGACGGCTCGGGCCACGATGCGCCGGCGGCCTGACACGGTCGTCCGCTGGCGCGTCCTCGCCGACGACGTCCGCGCCGTCATCGAGGAGCGCGCCGGCGAGCACGACCTCACGCTCGTCGACGTCGCCGAGTCGGTCCACGCGTCCCGGCGCCAGGTGCAGCGCGTCCTCGCCGCGGAGGGCACGAGCTTCGAGCTCGTCCTCCGCGAGGCGCGCGTCCGCCGGGCGAAGGCGCTCCTCGCCGAGGACGCGTCGCTTCCGAAGACGCGGCTCGCCGAGATGTGCGGCTACCGCCAGGCCAAGTCGCTGCGTCGCGCGATGGCGACGACGCCCGTGCACACGACGGCCTGAGCGCCGTCCGCGCGGGCCGGTCGGCGGTGCAGCGCGCCGGTCGGCGTCGCATCGCGCCGGCGGCGCTCCCCTCGCGCGGTCGGCGACGCGGTGCGCCTCCCCGACGCCGCCCTGCTCTCCGCGGTCCCCGACGCGAAGCGGCGGCCCTCTCGGGCCGCCGCTCGCTTCCTCTGCGCCAGCAGAAGGGGGGCGCGGCCGCTGCGGCGGCCGCGTGAGGCGATCAGCCGCAGCCGGTGTTGTAGCCGCAGCTCGAGCAGGTGTGGCAGGCGCCGGTCCGCTGCATCGTCGCGTTGCCGCACTGCGGGCACATCTCGCCGGTCGGGGCGGCCTTCGGCGTCTGTCGCTCGACCTCGACCCGCGGCAGCTCGAGGCCGGGCTGCGCCTCCGCGTCCGTGGACGGGGCCGACTGGCCGTCGGTGTCGCCGCGGTAGGCCATCTCGTTCATGGCCTGCTCGGCGCGGACGGCGGGCGTGAGGATCCCGAGCTCGCGCTGGACGTCGATGTCGCAGAAGCGCGACGCGAGCCACCGCATGATGTAGTCGACGAGCGACTTCGCGAACGGGATCTCCGCGTTCCCCGTGATGCCCTCGGGCTCGAAGCGCATGTAGGAGAACTTCTCGACGAGCGTCTCGAGCGGCACGCCGTACTGGAGCGCGATCGAGATCGCCGTCGCGAACGAGTTCATCATGCCGCGGAGGGTCGAGCCCTCCTTGCCGATGTCGGTGAGGAAGATCTCCCCGACCGTCCCGTCCTCGTACATGCCCGCCGTGATGTAGCCGTCGTGGCCGGCGATCGAGAACTTGTGCGTGATCGACTGGCGCTCACGCGGCATCCGCCGGCGAGCGGGCTTGTGCGCGGCGACCGCCGCCTCCACGCGCTGGGCGACGATCTCCTCGAGCTGCTCGTCGGTCACGACGTGGGCGCCCTCGGGCAGCGCCTCCTCGACGGCCTCGATGACCTTCTCCGCGTCGGTCGTCGAGTGGACCTGGATGTTCTTCGAGCCGTCGCGGTAGATCGCGAGCGCCTTGATGCCCAGCTTCCACGCCTGGACGTACGCGTCGCGGATCTCCTCGACCGTCGTCTCCTCCGGCATGTTCACCGTCTTGGAGATCGCGCCGGAGATGAACGGCTGGACGGCGCCCATCATCTCGATGTGGCCCATGTGGCTGATCGCCCGCGAGCCGACGGCGACGTCGAAGACGGGCAGGTGCTCGTCCTTGATGCCGGGCGCCCCGACGATCGTGTTGTGCTCGGCCACGTAGGCCTCGATCTGCTCGACCTCGTGCGGCTCGTACCCGAGGGTCTCGAGCGCGAGCGGCACCGTGCGGTTCGCGATCGTCATCGATCCGCCGCCGACGAGCGTCTTGTACATGACGAGCGAGAACGCCGGCTCGATGCCGGTCGTGTCGCAGTCCATGAGGAACGAGATCGTCCCCGTCGGCGCGAGGACGGTCGCCTGGGCGTTGCGGTAGCCGTGGACCTCGCCGAGGGCGACGGCCTTGTCCCACGAGTCCTGCGCGGCGTCGAGGAGCCCGCCGTCGCCGCAGGATGCGCCCGGGATCGCGTGCGCGGCATCGCGGTGCATCCGCATGACGCGGTTGTGCGGCTCGCGGTTCTCGTGGTAGCGCTCGTACGGGCCGATCGCCGCCGCCACCTTCGCCGACTGCGCGTACGCGCGGCCCGTCATGAGCGCGGTGATCGCGGCGGCGGTCCCGCGCCCCTCCGGCGAGTCGTACGGCATGCCGTTCGCCATGAGGAAGGCGCCGAGGTTCGCGTAGCCGAGCCCGAGCTGGCGGAACGCGCGCGCGTTCACGCCGATCTCCTCGGTCGGGTAGCTCGAGGGCCCGACGACGATCTCCTGCGCGAGGAAGACGATGTCGACGGCGTGCTGGAACGCCGCGACGTCGAACGAGCCGTCCTCGCGCCGGAACTTCATGAGGTTGAGCGACGCGAGGTTGCACGCCGAGTCGTCGACGTGCATGTACTCCGAGCACGGGTTCGACGCGTTGATGCGCCCCGAGTTCGGGCACGTGTGCCACTCGTTGATCGTCGTGTCGTACTGCACGCCCGGATCGGCGCAGCGCCACGCCGCGTCGGCGATCTCCGTCATGAGCTCGCGCGCGTCGATCGGCTCGCCGATCGGCTCGCCCGTGCGGCGGGCGAGCGTCCGCCAATCGCGGCCCTCCTCGACGGCCTCCATGAACCCGTCGGTGACGCGCACCGAGTTGTTCGCGTTCTGGTACTGGATCGACACCATCCCGTCGCCGTCGAGCGACATGTCGAAGCCCTTCTCGGCGAGGGCGCGGGCCTTGTCCTCCTCCTTCGCCTTGCACCAGACGAACTCGCGGATGTCCGGGTGGTCGACGTCGAGGACGACCATCTTCGCCGCGCGTCGCGTCTTGCCGCCCGACTTGATCGTCCCCGCCCACGCGTCCGCGCCGCGCATGAAGGACACGGGGCCCGAGGCCGTGCCGCCCTTCGTGAGCGGCTCCATCGACGCGCGGATGTTGGAGAGGTTGATGCCCGAGCCCGAGCCGCCGCGGAAGATCCGACCCTCGCGCGTGTTCCAATCGAGGATCGACTCCATCGTGTCGTCGACCGAGAGGATGAAGCAGGCCGAGCACTGCGGGCTCTCCTCGAACCCGACGTTGAACCAGACGGGGCTGTTGAAGGCCGCCATCTGGTGGAGGAGGATGTACTCGAGCTCGGCCTGGAAGGCGTCGCCGTCCTCCGGCGTCGCGAAGTAGCCGCGCTCGCGACCCCAGTCGCTGATCGTGCCGGCGACCCGCGCGATCATCTGCTTCACCGAGCGCTCGCGCGTCGGCGAGCCGATCTGCCCGCGGAAGTACTTCTGCGCGACGATGTTCGTCGCGTTCATCGACCACGACGCGGGGAACTCGACGTCCTGCTGCTCGAAGCTGCCGACCTTCGCCGTGCGGAGCTCCCATTCGACCGTGTCGAAGGGGTGGACGCCGGGGCTCGTGTAGAAGCGCCGCACGCTCAGCGCCTCACCCGCCGTCGGGTCGGTCGTCAAGGCGGTCTGCGGTGTCCTCTCCATCGTCTGCGTCTCCTCTCGGCCGCGCGGCTCTCGGTGGCGCGGCGGGCTGCGGCGTCGTGTGCGGGTGGCGGAGCATCATCCGACGACGACCGGACAGAACCAATGTAGAAAACCCGGTCTTCCTGCTCTTTGCGGAGAAAGGCCGTGAGCGGCGGCGCGCCGTCTGGGGGGTGGCGGACGGATGTCCCGCCTCGGTCCTGCGGAGCGGTGGTGGGACGTGCGCGCGTGGGTGCTGCGGGGCGGTGGTCGGACGTCGATCGTCACCCCTTCCAGGGGGTGGTCATCGACGTCCGCCGCGCCAGGGGTGCGGATCGACGTTCGATCCCGCCCCCCGCCCCGCGCCCACGACCACGCGCGCGTCCCGCCGACGCGGTCAGCCCGTGGCCGGCTCGACGCGCCAGACGACGTAGCGGCGGTCGCGGTACATCTCGGGCAGGCCGTCGAAGCAGGCGACGAGGTCGCGCCCGCGCTCGGTGTCGGGGAGGACCTGCGCGACGACCCACCCCTCGCGCAGCCGCGCGCGCGATCGCTCGCACGACTCGCCCTCCGGCACGAGGACGAGCTCGTGCTGCAGCTGCTCTCCCGCGAGGGAGCCGAGCGTCGCCGGCGCCATCGCGACGGTCCGGCCGTCGTCGAGCGAGAACGCGGGGTCGCGCAGGAACGCCTCGAGGATCCCGGCGTCGAAGGTCTGCACGCCGACGTGGCGGATGAGGTACTCGTTCGCGTTCCCCGCCACGACGAAGGTGGCGAACGCAGCCGCTGCGACGAGCGACGCGGTTCCCGCGCGCGTCGGGCGGGCGCGCGGCACGCCGGGGTCCGCGTCGCGTCGTGAGCCCTCGACGCGCCGGGCGAGGACGGCGTGGGCACGGGGCGCGGCCGCGGCGACCGCGAGCCCGCCGAGCGCCCCGAGCACGAGCGTCGAGACCGACGGCGCGTACGGGAACCCGAGCTCGGCGACGCGCCCGACGCTGAGGAGGATCGCGGCCCCGAGAACTCCTCCCGCCATCCGGAAGCGCCACGAGCCGGGGCGCGAGTCGATCGCGGTGACCGCGATCGCGGCGGCCGCGCACGCGAGCGTGGGGAGGAGGTAGCGCACGGCGCCGACCGCGAGCGCGTCCGGCTCCTGGATGCCGGTGTAGGGCGCGTTGCCCCACGCGAAGGCGCCGAACGCGGTCGCGGCGCCGAAGGCGAGCGCGAGGCGCGCCCGGCGGGCCGCTCCCGCCCCGAGCGCGAGCACGACGGCCCCCGCGAGGAGGACGAGGCCGCCGGCGAGGAGCTCCGCGTAGAGATCGGTCCGGCCCTCGAGCATCCCCGACGGGTCGTCGAGGAACCGGTCGTCGAAGCCGCGCAGCGCGTCGGGCAGCGGGTCGCCGCCGAACGGCCCCTCCATGAACGGCCACAGCGGCCAGCCGTGCGACACGGTGTTGCGGGTCATCCAGACGCCGCCGGCGAGTGTCCCCAGGAGGACGGCCGGCGCGAGGACACGCGCGGCGAGCGGCCGCACCGCCGCGCGAGAGGCCCACAGGGCGGCGCCGAGCGCGAGGAGCAGGAGCGGCGCGGGCGTCGTCTTCGTCCCGACCGCGACCCCCGCGGCGACGATCGCCGGCCCGAGGAGCGCCGGGCGCCCCACGGAGGCCGCGCACAGCGCCGCGGTCGTCACCGCCCACGTGAGGGCGGGCAGGTCGGTGAGCGGGGCGCCGAGCTGGACGACGGTGAGCGGCAGGGTGAACACCGCCGCGACGGCGAGCGCAGCGATCGCGTGCGGCACGCGGAGGGCGCGAAGGCCGACCCACCCGGCCGCGACGCCGAGCGCCCACAGGAGCGGGTTCCACACCGACAGCCAGGGGAGCGCGTCGGAGAGGCCCGCCGCCCACGCGAGCGCCACCTCGTTCGTGAGGGGATAGTTCCCGACGGGCAGCCCCTCGATGAGCGGCGTCGCCGCCCCGGTGTCCCCGTCGGGCATCCACGAGGCGACGAGCGGCAGGTGGTAGAGGAGGCCGTCGACGTCGAGGAAGGGGAAGCGCAGCTGCCAGCTCACCCAGACGACCCACAGCCCTCCCCCGGCTCCGGCGGCGAGCCGCGTGCGGCGGTCCGCGCCCGCCCACCACCGCGCCCAGTCCTCCCGCAGCCCGGGCCCTCGCGCATGGAACGCCGCCCGCGCCGCCGCCCACGTCGCCGCCGCGAGGGCGAGGAGGGCGAGCGCGACGTCGGAGAGCCCGGCGAGCCCGAGGGCGAGCGCGTGGACGACCGCGAGAGCGACCGCGATCGGCGCCGCGGCGACGAGCCGGACGAGCCCGGTGGCCCCCGTCGCAGCGGCGACGCGGAGGCCGGTCGCGCCGACGAGCCCGAGGGCGAGCGCGAGGAGCGCGTGGTGGACGAGGTGCGTCACGGCGCCGGAATCGTACGGACGCGGCCCCGACGAGCGGCGTACGATCCCGCGGTGCCGCGTCCCGCGACCACCGCCCCCGCCGCCCCGCCGACCACCTGCGCGTGGTGCGGCGACGCGCTCGGCGCGACCGCCGTCCCGGCGCCCGGCGGCCTGCGGTGCACCGCCTGCGGCGTGACGACGACCGCCCCCTGGCCCACGGACGCCGAGCTCGACGCCGCCTACGGCGAG
>NZ_JBLKKY010000062.1:0-26209 GCF_059438195.1 Paraconexibacter sp. | reverse complement strand
CCCGTCGAGCCCGTCGCCCTCCGAGAAGCGCGAGGCTCCGGGGCGGGCGACGGACGCGCCGGTCGTCGCGAAGGCCCGCTCGCAGGCGGCCGCCGCCGTGCCGGTCACGGCCGCGAGCGGCAACGAGAAGGCCGCCGACGACGCGCGGGCGAAGCGCGAGGCGCGCAAGGAGCGCGCCGCGGAGAAGGAGCCGGCGCCCGTCGAGGGCACGGTGACGCCGCTCCCCGCGGTCCCGACCGAGGCCGAGGCGGCGGAGAACGCCGGCAGCCTGCTCGCCCCCGACGCGCCGCCCGCCCCGCCGGAGACCCCGGCCGCCGGGACGCCGACCGCTCCGCCGGCGAGCACGCCGCCCGCGGAGGAGACGCCGGCCGCCGCCCCGCGCCCCGCGCCGTCGATCCTGCCGCTGCCGGACGTCGCGCGACCCACGCCGGCCCCGGCGCCCACCGGCGCCGATGCCGAGGGCTCCGTGCCCGCCGAGGGCCCCGGGGGCGTCTCGGCGCCTGCGCCCTAGGCTCGGCGCCGTCGGCCGGCGCGGTCAGACCGTGCCGTCGGACTCCGCACGCGCCGTCGGCGCGCGCACGAGGTGCTCGGCGGCGGCCCGCTCGGCCTCCGCCTCCTCGGGCGTCTGGTCGGGCCAGTGGCCGTGGCGGTCGTAGAAGTCGCGGGCCGCCTCCTCGTCATGGCGGACGTCGTGCCCCGTCGCCATGTAGGCGAGCATCGCGAGGACCCCGCCGATGGAGACGGTGAGGATGAAGATGCTCCAGAGGCTGAGCCCGAACACCCTCCGAGGGTACCGCGCCGCCCTCGGGCCGGATCCACCGCTCCGCGGGGACCCCCTCAGACGGCGCGCCCGCGCAGGAAGCTGACGTCCGGGCGCTCGGTCCCCTCGGGGAGCGCACCCTCCTCCGCGAGCTTGTCGAGGTGCGCCGCGAGGGTGACGGTCGCCGCGAGCCGCAGCGACTCGGGCGCGTCGGACCACACGTCGGCGAGGATCTCGTCGACCCCGCGCAGGCCGCGGTCGAGCGCGGCGACGAGCCGGCGCTCGCGGTCGAGGCGGTGCGCGACGTAGGCGTCGATCTTCGCGTGGGCGTCGGTGACCAACGGCCCGTGACCGCAGGCGATGAGCGAGAGGGGGCGCGCGCGAAGACGGCGGAGCGCGTCGAGGTAGGCGCGGAGCGCACCCGGATCGGGTGCGACGAAGACGCTCCCCTCACCGAGGATCGCGTCACCGCTGAACAGGACGCCCGTGTCGCTCACGAAGGCGACGTGGTCGGGAGCGTGCCCCGGCGTCGCGACGACCTCGAGCGGACCGAGGCGGTCCCCGTCGGCGAGACGGAGGTCGGCGGGGTGGCGGACGGCGCCGACGGGGACCTCGCCGCCGAGGCGCTCGCGGAGGGCGTCGACGCCCGCGGCGTGATCGCCGTGGTCGTGCGTGAGGAGGAGGCCGGCGGCGCCGCCCCGCGACCGCGCCTCCGCCGCGACGGCGTCGAGGTGCGGGTCGAGCGCGGGGCCCGGGTCGACGACCCAGCAGGGATCGCGTCCGACGATCCAGGTGTTCGTCCCGGTCAGCGTGAACGGCCCGGGGTTCGGCGCGCGGAGGTGGGCGACGTCGTGGGCGCCGAGCGGGTCCATGCCCTCATCCTCCCACGGGGCTGGTGAGTCGGTTCGACCGCCGGGAGCGCGAATCTCACCCGGCGGGAGGTGGCACGCCGCCGCCCGATGCGCGACGATGCTCGCGTGGACCGCCCCGACCGCCTCAGCGCGCTCGACGCCGCCTTCCTCGATCTCGACACCGCAGGTGCCCCGCTCCACGTGGGGTGGACGATGCGGTTCGACGGCCCGTGCCCGCCGCTCGCCCAGCTGCGGCGTCACATCGAGGCCCGGCTCGACGCGGTCCCGCGCTTCCGGCGCCGCGTCTGCGCGCCCCGGCTCGGCCTCGGCGATCTGCGGTGGTCCGACGACCCCGGCTTCGACATCGCGCACCACGTCCACGGCCTGCGCCTCGCCGAGCCGGGCGGGGCCGCAGAGCTCCGCGAGCTCGCCGGGACGCTCATGTCGCAGCCGCTCGACCCGGCGCGACCGCTCTGGCGCGTCTACCTCGTCGACGGCCTGCACGGGGGCGGGTTCGCCTTCATCGGGCAGGCGCACCACGCGCTCGTCGACGGGATCGCGGCGATCGAGGTCGCGCTCCTCCTCTTCACCCCCACGCCGCCTCCCGCCGCCGAGGCGCGCCCCGCCGGCACGGCGTGGCGTCCGCGCCGGCCGGTCTCGCTGCCGTCCTCGGTGACGGACGCGGTCCGCGTCCGCGCACGCGGGAGCCGGGACGGCGCCGAGGCCCTCGTGCGGGCCGCGGGGCGGTCACGCCCCCAGACGCTGCGGAGCACCGCCGGCGCCGTGCAGTCGCTCACGCGAGGCGGGGTCGCGACGAGCCTCGAGCGCACCGCGGGCCCGGCGCGCGAGATCGCGTTCGCGCAGACGTCTCTCGAGCGGGCGAAGGAGGCGGGCCGCCGTCACGGGGGCACCGTGAACGACGTCCTCCTCGCCGCCGTGACGCTGGCCCTCGGCCGGGCGCTGCGGCGCCGCGACGAGTCACCGGACGCCGTGAAGGTCCTCATCCCGGTGAACGTCCGCGACGCCGCCCCCGACGGCGAGACCCTCGGCAACCGGATCTCGTTCCTCGCGATCGAGCTGCCCGTCGGCGAGGCCGACGGCCTCCGCGTCCTGCGCCGGATCCGCGGCCAGACGCGCGCGGCGAAGGCGGACGGGCAGGCCGGGCCGATCGCCGCCCTCGCCGACGCCGCCGACCTCGTGCCGGCGGCGGCCCGCCGCGCGGTGGCGCGCAGCGCCGCCCGCTCGATGTCGTTCGCGGCGGTCGTGAGCAACGTGCCGGGCCCGCCCGTCGACCTCGAGCTCCTCGGCCGCCCGCTCCAGGCGATCTACCCGTCCGTCCCGGTCGTCGACGGCCACGCGCTCACGATCGGCGCGCTCTCCTACCGTGACCGGCTCCACCTCGGCGTCACCGCGGATGCGGTCGTCATGCCGGACGCCGTCGACTTCGCGCGCGACGTCGAGCAGGCCTTCGACGCGCTCGCCGTCCTCCCCGCCCTGCGCGAGGTGACGCCCTGGCGGAGCCGGGCCCGGGCGCGGCGACGCACGCTCGCGGTCGTGCGCGACGACGCCTGACCGCTACTTCGTCCCGATCCGGAACACCGTCCCGCCGAGCGAGACGACGTAGATGCGGCCGCGCGTGTCCTCCCCGAAGGACGAGAGGCTCTCGACCTTCGGCAGCGGGAGCCGGCGGTCGTCACGGGCGCCGTCGGTCGTCAGGCGCGCCGCGCGGATCCGCCCCTGGCAGAAGTCGCCGTAGACGTAGTCGCCCCGCAGCGACCTCGGGAGAGCCTCGTCGCGGACGACGTACCCGCCGGTGATCGAGCACCAGCCGTCGTCGTGGGACTTCTCGATGACGGGCGGGACGTGGCCGGGGGCCGGCTCGTCGAAGTTGCGCTTCGAGCCCTCGAACGGGCGCCACCCGAAGTTCGCCCCCTTGCCCTCGTCCTTGCGCACGAAGTCGATCTCCTCGACGGCGCTCTGGCCGACGTCGCCGATGACGAGGTCACCGGTCCGGCGGTCGAAGGAGTACCGCCACGGGTTGCGCAGGCCGTAGCTGTAGATCTCGTCGCGGGCGCCCCGGCGGTCGGTGAACGGGTTGGCCTCGGGGACGCGGTAGCGGCGGGAGCCGGTCTTCCTCGGGTCGATGCGGAGGATCTTGCCGAGGAGAGAGCCGAGGTCCTGGGCGTTCCCGCGCTCCCCGTGCTGGTCGTTCCCGCCGCCGCCGTCGCCGGTCCCGATGTAGAGCAGCCGACCACGTGGACCGAACTCGAGGAGGCCGCCGTTGTGGTTCGGCTCGGGGCTGTCCATCCGCAGCACGAGGCGGGCGCTCGAGCGGTTCGCGCGATCGGCGCGGGCGCGGCGGTACTCGACGACGCGGTTGTCCCCGCGCTTGTCCGTGTAGTAGACGTAGAAGAGCCCCGTCCTCTGATGGCTCCTCGGGAAGGCGACGGAGAGCAGGCCCTGCTCGCCGCCCGAGCGGACCTTGCTGCGGATGTCGAGGAACGGCGTCTTCAGCTTCCGCCCGCCGCGGACGACCATGATGCGGCCGGGCTGCTCGACGACGTAGAGCCGACGCGTGTCCCCCGGCGCGCCGGTGACGTAGACCGGCTGGTCGAACGTCCCGACCTTGCGGAGCGCGAGGTCGTCCTCGGACTGCGCCGTTCCGGCCGCCGGAGCCGGCGCGGGCGGCGCGGTCGCCGCGGGCGGCGCGGTCGCCGTCTCCGGCGACCCCTCCTCGTCCCCGCAGGCGGCGAGGAGGACGGCGACGGAGGCGGCGGCGATCGCGGCGAGGCGCATGGCGCCTCAGCTTGCCACGCCGGACGCGGCGCGTCGACGGCCTGCGCGCGCCCGCTTCGGCGGCGATTCGTCGCGGCGTGAGCGGGAAGACTCGCCGCCATGGACGAACGCACCTGCGATGTCATCGTCGTCGGCGCCGGCCCGGGCGGAGAGGTCGCCGCGGGTCGCCTCGCCGAGGCCGGGAAGGACGTCGTCCTCGTCGAGGAGGAGCTCGTCGGCGGCGAGTGCTCGTTCTGGGCGTGCATGCCGTCGAAGGCCCTCCTGCGGCCCGGCTCGCTGCTCGCCGAGGTGCGGCGGGTGCCCGGCGTGCGTGAGGACCCGGGCGCGCCGCTCGACGTCGCCGAGACCCTCCGGCGGCGCGACGAGGTGATCCACGACCTCGACGACTCGGTGCAGATGCCCTGGCTCGAGGAGCGCGGCATCGAGCTCGTGCGCGCTCGCGGCCGGCTCGACGGCGAGCGCGCCGTCATCGCGGGGGACCTCCGGCTGATCGCGCGGGACGCGGTCGTCCTCGCCCCGGGGACCGCCGCCTCGCTGCCACCGGTCGACGGTCTCGCCGACGCGCGCCCGTGGACGAACCGCGAGGTGACGACCGCCGACGCCGTCCCCTCGTCCCTCGCAGTCCTGGGCGGCGGGCCGGTCGGCTGCGAGATGGCGCAGGCCTACGCGTGGCTCGGCGCGGACGTCACGCTGCTCGAGGTCGCCGACCGGCTGCTCGCCAAGGAGGAGGACTTCGCCGGGGACGCGGTGGCCGCCGGCCTGCGCGACTGCGGCGTCGACGTGCGCTGCGGCGCCTCGGTGACGCGTGCCGACCGCGAGGGCGAGGAGGGTCCGGTGAGGCTCACGCTCGAGGGGGCCGGTGACGTCGTCGCCGACGAGCTGCTCGTCGCCGCCGGCAGGCGTCCCCGGACCGACGACATCGGGCTGGAGTCGGTCGGCCTCGAGCCCGGCGGGCCGATCGAGGTGGACGACCGCCTCCGCGTCCCCGGTCGCGAGTGGCTGTACGTCGTCGGCGACGCGAACGGCCGGTCGCTCCTCACCCACGTCGGCAAGCACCAGGCGCGGATCGCCGCCGACGTCGTCCTCGGCGAGCTCGTCGCGCTGCGCCCGTCGCTCGACCCGCCCCCGCGGGTGACGTTCACCGAGCCGCAGGTCGCCGCCGTCGGCCACACCCTCGCCCAGGCGCGGGAGGCGGGGATCGACGCCCGCGCGCACGACGCCCCGACGTCGAAGAACGCGGGCGGCTCCTTCCACGGCCGGGGCTCGGACGGCACGACGCGGATCGTCGTCGACGCCGACCGCCGGGTCGTCGTGGGCGCGACGTTCGTCGGCCCCGACGTCCAGGAGATGCTCCACGCCGCGACCGTCGCGATCGTCGGCGGCGTGCCGCTCGACGACCTCGTCCACGCCATCCCGCCGTTCCCCACGCGCAGCGAGGTGTGGCTGGCGCTGCTGGAGGACGCCCGCGGCGACGGATGAGCCATCCGTCCTGACGAAACTCGCCCCTGGGGTGAGTTTCGTCAGGAGCGGGTGGCGGTCCCCACCGCCGGGCCGGCCCGCCGGGTCAAGAGCGAGCCGGCCCGTTGGAGGAGGAGCGCCCGACGAGGGGCGCACCGGGGGCCACCACCGGTCTGGCGGCCCCGGCTGAGGGGCTGCCTCTAGGCCGCAGCCCCCGTCTTCGCGCCGAGCTTGTGCAGCTCGGGCACGACCTTCTCGGCGATCAGCCTGAGGCTGTCCTTGACGAGGTCGTGCGGCATGCCGGCGTACGACACCGCCATCGCGGGACGGAGCTCACCGGTCATCTCGTACCGGCGGGTCCACTCCTCGATGATCTGGTCCGGCGTGCCCCAGGCCTGCGAGTCGACGAAGCCCTGGCAGGCGGCCTCGAGGCCCGCCTCGCGGATCGCGTCCGCACCGGCCTGGTAGGCCTGGTAGCCCTTCGTATCGCCCCAGTGAGAGCCATCGAAGTCGTAGTGCTTGATGACGCTCAGGTAGTACTTCGACAGGTACTTCGTCGCGATCTCCTTGGCCTTCTCGGGATCCTCGTGGCAGTACGTGAAGTCCGAGAACACGGGGGCCCCGGGCTCCTTGCCCGGATGGACCTCGTGGAAGCGCGCCCGCCAGGCCTCGACGGCCTCGTGGTGCTGCTCCCAGGGGAGCTGCACGAAGGACATCATCGTCCCGCCGATGTTCGCCGCCGCCATCGCGGAATCCGGCGTCATCGCGACCGAGAAGAAGCCCTTGTCGCGGTAGCCGCCCGTCGGCTTGGGGTGGATCTCCGTGCGGGTCTGCTTGAAGTGCTTCGTGTCGTACTCGGCGACGCCGGTGTCGAGCATGTCGAGGATGAGCACGGCGGCCTCGTCGAAGCGCTCACGCGACTCGTTCATGTCGATGCCGAAGGCCTCGTACTCCTGACGGGCCAGGCCACGCCCGAACCCGAGGAGGAAGCGGTCGCCGAGCAGCGTCTCGAGCAGCGAGATCTTCTCGGCCACGCGCGTGGGGTTGGGCCACCACGGCAGGATGATCGCGCCGGTGCCCATCTTGATGCGGCTCGTCTTCCCCGCGAGGTACGAGAGCCACTGCATGTTGTCGGGCATCATCGAGTAGTTCGGATCGAAGTGATGCTCCGGAAGGAGGAAGAAGTCCATCCCGACCTCTTCCGCCAGCAGGCAGATCTCGGTCTCCCGCCGCATCATCTCCTGGTCCGAGATGCCGTCGTCGTGGGTGTTCTGGAAAATGAACTGCAGTCCGACTTCCATCTCCGTCGTCCTCCTCCGCCGTCGGCGGGTGCTCGGCTCTTTCCAGCGGTCGCCCGGTTCCGGGGACGGCCGCCACTGGGACTCACGCTACGCAGCGAGCGCGCGTGTTCCCACGGCGGATCGCGCCGCCGTTGTGGAGTCCTCCAGTGACTCCGAGCGGCCGCCCGCCGAGCCGTCGCCGACAGGTCTCCGCGCGCCGTGGAACCGGGCGCTCAGGCCCCGTAACGCACCGGGAACTCGCGCAGGCCGCGCGTGAGGAGCAGCGGCGCGTAGGTCAGCCCGCCCTCGATCTCGGCGCCGTGGAGGCGCTGCAGCATGCGCGGCAGCGCGATGCGCGTCTCGAGGCGGGCCAGCGGCGCGCCGAGGCAGTAGTGGATGCCGAAGCCGAAGGCGACGTTCCGGTTGTCGTCCCTGCGCAGGACGATCCGGTCGGGATCCTCGAAGCGCCGCGGGTCGCGGTTCGCCGAGCACTGGACGAGCAGGACGCGCTGACCCTCCTCGATCTGCCGCCCGTGCAGCTCGAAGGACGCGCCCGCGCGCCGCACGACGAGCTTCGCCGGTCCGTCGTAGCGGTTGAGCTCCTCCACGGCGTCCTCGGCGATGTCGGGCTCGTCGAGCAGCAGGCGCGCCTGGTCGGGGTGGCGGAGCAGGGCGAGGAACCCGTTGGCGATGAGGTTCGTCGTCGTCTCGTGACCGCCGAACAGGAGGAGGACGCACGTGTGCACGATCTCGTCCTCGGTGAGCGTCTCGTCGCCTTCCTGGGCGGCGATGAGCCCGGAGATGAGGTTCTCCGCCGGGCGCCGGCGGTACGTCGTGACGAGATCGCGCAGGTAGCCGGCGAGGGCGACGAGGCCGTCCTGGGCGCGCCGGCGGTCGGACTCGTCCTTCGCCCCCTCGAAGACGAGGGTCGTGATGTCGTCCGACCAGCCGCGGAAGAGGTCGCGGTCCTCCGCGGGGACGCCCAGGAGCTCCGCGATGACCATCGCGGGGATCGGATACGCGATGTCGCGCACGACGTCGACGGTGCCCGCCTCCGGCAGGTCGAGGACGTGTTCGACGACCTCGACGACCCGCGGCTCCAGCCGCTGCACGGCCCGCGGCGTGAAGGCGCTCTTGACGAGGTTGCGCAGACGCGTGTGCTCCGGCGGGTCCTTGAAGACCATCCAGTCCGACAGCACCTCGTACGTCGGCCCGCGCTCGCGCCGCTCGTCGTCGGAGAGCTTGTGCTCGTAGACCGCCTGCACGCGGTCCGAGGACAGCCGCTTGTCGAGGAAGCCGGCCGCGACGTCCTCGTAGCGCGTGATGACCCACGACTTGTGCGCCGCGTTGTAGTGCACGGGGTCCTGCTCGCGCAGGGCGCCGAAGAACGCGTAGGGGTCGGCGAAGGACTCCGGGCTGAGGAGGTCGACGTCGCCGAGGGGAGTGCTCGCGCGCGACACGACCTCAGGCCCCCAGCACCGTGACGACGCAGCCGTTGCCGTCGAGGCCCGACGCGCCGCCGCCCATCGTCTCGACGAGCCCGGTGCGGGCGCCGTCGACCTGCCGGTCGCCGGCCTCGCCGCGCAGCTGCCAGACGACCTCGGCCACCTGCGCGAGGCCGGTGGCGCCGAGGGGATGGCCGCGGGACAGCAGCCCGCCAGAGGGGTTGACCGGCCGGCGCCCGCCCAGCGAGGCCTCACCGGAGCGCACGAGCGCCGGGGCTTCCCCGGTCTCCGCGAGCCCGAGCGCCTCGACCGTCACGAGCTCGCCGATCGTGAAGGCGTCGTGGCACTCGACGACATCGACGTCCTGCGGGCCGATGCCGGCCTCCTCGTAGGCCGCTGCGCTCGTGTCGCGGACGACGTCGTGGCCCCAGACGTGCTCGGAGGCCTGGTCCCACGCGCGCCCCGAGGCGAGGACGCTCGAGCGGATCGGCACGTCGCGGCCGTCGCCGCGGTCCGGGCCGAGCACGGCCGCCGCGGCGGCGTCGGAGAGGCCCGCGCACTGGTAGAGGGTGAGCGGATCGGCGATCGGCCGGGAGCCGAGGACCTCCTCCTCGGTGACCGCCTGCCGTCGCTGCGCCCGGGGGTTGCGCGCGCCGTGGGAGCTGTTCTTGACCGCCACCTGCGCGAGATCCCGCTCCGTCGCGCCGGTCTCGGCGAGATAGCGCGAGGCGCTGAGGGCGTAGAGCGCGGGCAGCAGCAGGCCCGAGGCCTGCTCGGGATCCGTCGCCTCGGGCGCGATCGGGCCGTCGAACAGCGTGCTCATGTGCTCGACGCCGAGGGCGAGGACGCGCTCGTGACGGCCGGCGAGGATCGCCTCGCGCGCCTCGTGGTAGGCCGTCGTGCCGCTCGCGCACGCGTTCTCGACGGTGATGATCGGGATGCCCGTGAGGCCCATGCCGCGCAGCGCGCGCTGGGCGACGCCGGGGGCGCCGAAGACGGTCCCCACGTACGCGGCGTCGACGGTCTCCACGCCGGCGTCCTCGAGGGCCTCGGCGATCGCCACCCATGCGAGCTCCGCGGGCAGCAGCTCCGGCTGGCGGCCGAACCGCGAGGTGCCGACGCCCCAGACCGCGGCGGTCACGAGAGCACCTCCACGGCGGGGTCGCCCGCGTCGGTGGGCGCCCGCAGCCGCACGCGGGACCCGACGGACACGCCGCCGGGCTCGCCCGCCACCCGGGCGAGCAGGCGCGGGCCGTCGTCGAGGTCGACGTAGGCGAGCGCGAAGGGGACGTCGTCGCCCTCTCGCGCCGGGACGTGGACGACCGTGTGGCTCCACACCGTGCCCTCCCCCCCGAAGCGCTCGGGAGCCGTCAGCGACCGGCAGCGCGGGCAGCGCGGGAGCTCGTGCGCGAGGGCGTGCCCGCAGGCGGTGCAGCGCGCACCCGCGAGCAGCCAGCCGCCGCGGCCGTCCTCGACGAGGAGCGGCCGCGGATCGGGAGGCACGGACGTCCGGCGGGTGGTGACCGAGCTCACGAGACCCCCGCCGCCGGGGAGTCCGCCTTGGCGCGCTCGTCGACGACGCGCCGGGCCTTGAAGACCGTCGGCGGCAGCGTCCCGGGCTCCAGGAGCTCGACGGGGATCCGGATGTGCAGCGCCGTCTTGAGACGGTGCTCCGCCTCCTGGACGATCGCCTCGCGGGCTTGCGCGGAGGCGCCGTCGAGTCCGCGTGCGGCCTCCGGCGTCAGCTCGGCCCGGATGCGCATCTCGTCCATCGCGGCGGGACGCTCGACGACGATCTGGAACTCCGGCCCGAGCGCCTTGACGCGACGCAGGACCGCCTCGACGGCGCTCGGATAGATGTTCGCGCCGCGGATGACGAGCATGTCGTCGAGGCGGCCGAGGATCCCCTCTGGCAGCCGCGGGTACGTGCGCCCGCACGACGTCGGGCCGTCGTGGACCATGTAGGTCTCGTCGCCCGGCCAGAAGCGGATCATCGGCTGCGAGTCGCGCCAGAGGTGCGTGTAGACGATCGCGCCGCGCTCCCCGTGGGGCAGCGGCGCGCCCGGGTCCTCGCGGTCGACGACCTCGGCGTAGACCTCGTCCTGGATGAGGAGGACGCCGTCCTCCGGGTTCGCCGTGACGTTCGTGTTGAAGGGATACATCTCCGAGGTCGAGCCGGAGTCGTGGACCGACGCGCCCCACCCCTCGGTGATGACGTCCCGGATGCCGGGGAGGCTGCCGCCCGGCTCCCCGCCGACGATGAGCCGCTGGACCGAGCAGCCGGCGAGATCGAAGCCCGCCTCCTCGGCGACGCCGATGAGGTGCTGGCAGTAGGAGGGCGTGCCGCTGAAGATGGTCGAGCCCACCTGCTCGATGAGCTGGAGGTGCTTCTCGGAGTCGAGCGGCCCGACCGGGAAGGCCGTGGCGCCGAGGTGCTCCAGGCCCTGGAGGACGCCCCAGCCGCCGAAGAAGAGCGAGAACGGGAAGCCGATCTGCGCGATGTCGCAGGGCCGCGCTCCCATCGCCCACATCGCGAGGGCGACGAGCTCGCGGGAGCGCTCCCAGTCGTTGCGCGAGACCGAGTAGAGCGTCGGGACGCCCGATGTGCCCGAGGAGCCGTGGATGCGAGCGAGGTCGTCCTGGCGGAAGCTGCCGGCGTAGGAGCCGAACGGAGGGTGCTCCTGCTGGTCGGCGACGAGCATCTTCTTCGTGATGACGGGGACCTTCGTCGAGAAGTCCTCGAGGGTCCTCACGTCGTCCGGGTGGAAGCCGTGGGCGTCGTAGTGGCGGCGGTAGAACGGCAGCTCGGCGTACACGTACGCGAGCTGGTGCTTGATCCGCTCGAGGATGAGCCGGTCGCGCTCGCGCGGGTCGCGCGTCTCTCGCTCCTCGTCCCAGTAGCGGCGATAGCCGCGGCTGTCGGTGGTCACGTGGTGTCCTCCAGCGCCTCGGTGGTCGGATCGACCCTAGTAGACCGACCGGTACAGCGGGCAGCGGCGCGGACGCCGTCCGTGGAACCCTCCAAGCGAGGCCCGTTCGTCGGCGGGAGGCGGTATATGCTCGCGCGCCGGATGGCGACGACACGAGGTCACGACCAGAAGCAGCGGATCCGCCTGAAGGCCGCGCGCCTGTTCGCCGCCAACGGGTACGACGCCACCGGGATCCAGGAGCTCTCGGAGGCCGTGGGCCTGGGCCGTGGCGCCCTCTACCACCACATCGGCAGCAAGGACCAGCTGCTGCACGACATCATCACGCACGCCGTGATCGAGGTCGTGAAGGAGGCCGAGGCCCTCCTCGAGATCCCGATGGAGGCGGAGGATCGCTTCCGCGCGGTGAGTCGCCTCTCGATGGCCTCGGTCGCCGGCCACCTCGCGGAGTGGACCGTCTTCTTCCGCGAGCTCCCGGCGCTCAAGGGGCCCATGCGCCGCGACGCCATCGAGTGGCGCGCGCGCTTCGAGAACGTGTGGGCCGCCGTCCTCGCGCAGGGGGTCCGCGACGGCGTCTTCCGCGAGGTCGATCCCGTGATCGTGAAGGGGATCCTCGGCATGCACAACTACGCGCACGTCTGGCTGCGGTCGCGCGGGCGCCTCAGCTCCGACGAGATCTCCGACGCGTTCTGCGACGTCCTGCTCGGCGGCCTGCGCGCCTGAGGCGCCCCGTCTCTACGCGGCCTCTGGGGGCGGGTGCGGGTACCAGGCCTCCGGCTCGGGGGCGAAGCCCTCGGGGAACTCGAAGACCTCGATGTAGGGCGAGGCCGCATCGCCGCTGTGGTAGTACCCGAACGGCACCTGCCCGTTGAACGCGCGCCCCGAGGTGAGCCGCTGGTAGCCGCGCTCCTCGAGGCCGGCCATCCGCTCCTCGATGGGGATGCCGCCGCAGTCGACCGCGAGGTGGTGCAGGCCCTCGTAGCCCGCGTCCAGCGCCTCGGTGAAGAGGCTCGTCCCCGAGACGGGCTGGATGACCTCCCACATCATCGCGCCCTGCACCGTGAAGGCGGCCTTGATCGCGTAGTCCGACGGCTGCCCGCGGAACTCGAGGTCCTCGCAGTCGTCCGGCCCGATCGTGAACACCTGGAACGGCCCGATGCCCATGCGGACGAGGTTGTCGAGGCCGCGGTGCAGGTCGCGCGCGACGAACGCCACCTGCACGGTCTCGCCGACGAAGCCGTCCAGTTGCGGGGTGCTGCCCTTCGCGTGCTGGTCGGTCATGGTTCTCAGTCCAGTCCCTGCAGGAAGGCCCGCAGCTCGGAGAGGTACAGGTCGGGCTCCTCGAGGGGCGGCGCGTGGCCGCTGCCCTCGCAGGCGACGAGCTTCGCGTCCGGCAGCAGCTCGGCGGCCGCCTCGGCGATCGCGAAGGGGACGAACACGTCGTGACGCCCGCCGAAGACGAGCGCGGGCGCCGAGATCTGCGGCAGCGCCTGCCGCAGGTCGACGTTGTAGGCGAGGTCGGAGAGCGTCTCGTCGGCCCGGGGAGAGGTCTCGAGGAACATGTCCGCCATCCAGCCGTGGACGGCCGGGGAGATCTCGACGTGGCAGATGGCCTCCGAGACGGCGAAGGCGGTGTCCACCCGCGCGGTCTTGAGGCCGACGAGGGTCTGCTCGGCGTTCTCGATCGGATTGCCCTGCGGGAAGTCGTCCGCCGCCGCCCAGCGCGGGCTCGCCCCGCACGTGAGCACGAGGCCGCCGACCCGGTCGCCGAGGCGCGCAGCGCCCTCGGTGACGATCGCGCCGCCGGCCGACCACCCGTTGAGCACCGGCCGGTCCAGCCCCAGGTGGTCGGTGAGCTTGACGAGGTCCTCGCCCTGCGTCGCGATCGTGTTGTCGCGGAAGTCCTTGTCGGAGCGCGCGCAGCAGCGGTGGTCGGTGACGACGACCTCGCGGCCGTCGGCCACGAGCTCGGCCACGACGCGGTCCCACAACCGTCCGCTCATGCCCCAGGCGTGGACGAGCACGATCGGCCTGCCGGTGCCGCGGTGATGCTCGTAGTAGATCCGCCGATCGTCTTCGACAGCCAGGTGGGGCATGGGTGGCTCCTCGGTCGTTGTGACTCCTAGCCCACCGCAATCGAGAGGGCGGCGGCGGCGCGGACGGGCGGTGCGTTGTGCAGTTCTCCAGGGCCCGTCACGCGTAGCCTCCGTCGACGTCGAGCAGAGCCCCCGTCGTGTAGCTCGACGCGTCGCTCGCGAGGTACAGCGCCGCCCCGACGATCTCGTCCGGGCGCCCTCCGCGCTGGAGCGCGAAGGCCCGGGCCTGCTCGGCGAAGACCTCCTCGTCCCAGGCCTTGCTGATGTCCGTGAGGAAGGTCCCCGGCAGGATCGCGTTGACGCGGACCTTCGGTCCCCAGGAGCGGGCGAAGGCCTGCGTCATCGCGTTGAGCCCCGCCTTCGCCGCGGCGTAGGGGATGACGTCGGGCTTCGGATGGCGCGCCGCGACGCTCGAGACGTTGATGATCGAGCCGCCGTCGCCCTCGGCCATGCGCGTGCCGACGAGGGCGGTGAGGCGGAACGGGCCCTTGAGGTTGACGCCGAGGACCTTGTCCCAGAGCTCCTCGCTCACCGCGGCGGGCTCGGGGTACACGGGCGACATCCCCGCGTTGTTGACGAGGACGTCGACCTTCCCGAACTCGTCGTAGGCGCGCTCGACGAGCGCGTCCATGTCCTGCCAGCGGCCGACGTGCGCCGCGCAGGGCAGAGCCCGGCGGCCGGTCGTCGTCGTGACCTCCTCGGCGAGGGCCTCGCAGGCGTCGAGCTTGCGGCTGGCGATGACGACGTCGGCGCCGACGGCGGCCATCGCGAGGACCATCTCCCGGCCGAGCCCGCGAGACCCGCCGGTGACGAGCGCGACGCGCCCGGTGAGGTCGAAGAGCTCGCGGGGGTCCGCGGGTCGCCGTCCGGTCTCGGGATCGCGGTCGGTCGCCGTCATGCGCGCACCAGATCGCCCTCGCCCCACGGCGTGATCGTCGTCCCCCGGACCGTGAACCGCTCGGGGAGCTCGTCGACCATGTCCCAGCTCGAGTCGAGCCGGCCGAAGCCGACGCACAGCGCGCAGAGGACGCCGAGGGCGACGATCTCGGGCTCGGTGAAGTGCTCGCGCAGCCCCTCGTAGGTCTCGTCGGTGATCGAGAGGTGGTCGGTGGCGAAGCGGTCCGCGTAGGCGAGAGCGGCGCGCTCCGCGTCCGAGAGATCGGGCGCCTCCTCCGGTCGCTCCAGCGAGCAGACGAGATCCTCGTCGACGCCGGCCTCGGCGCCGGGGGAGTAGCGGATCGCCATGCAGCTGCGGCACTGGTTGTGGAACGCGATCCGCAGGCGCACGAGCTCGACCATCCGCGGCGGCAGGCCGGGGTGCTCGAACATGACGGTGGTGGCGAAGGAGAGGAACGCCTGGGCCGTGTCCGGGCGGTTGGCGTGGATCCTCAGATTGAGCGGGGCATCCGGGCCGAACAGGGGCTCGTACTTCTCGGGCGGTGCCGGTGTGACTCGGGCCATCGGGGGGTCCTCCCTCTCGTGGGTGCGAATCCACGTTCGCGTGCGGCGCGCCGCGCCGCAAGACCGGCCCGCCCCATGCCTGTGGGACCCCACGAAGGCGCGGCGGCCGCGGGGACCCGCCGCGGACCGGCGCGCGTACGGTCGCGTTTGCACGGCAGCTCCGGGGAGGTCCCCGGCGCGGCCCCGGACACCACCAGCGGAGGCCTTGACCATGAGCCAGGACGCCGTCCACACGCACGAGCGGCACATCACCGACCCCGAGGTCATCGAGAGCCCGTACGCGTTCTACGAGGAGCTCCACGAGCGCTGCCCGGTCAAGCACGAGCCGGGCGTGGGATGGCTCGTCAGCCGCTACGCGGATGTCCGCGCGATGGCGCTCGACACCGACGCGTTCTCGTCGAGCATCGCCGGCCCGGACGGGCCGCGCCACATGGGCGTCAGCCCCGAGCCGCTGTCGGACGAGGTCAAGGAGCTGCTCGGGCACTATCACCCGATGGACAACGCGCTGTTCACCGCCGACCCGCCGGCGCACACGCGGCACCGCGCGCTCGTCAACAAGGCGCTGAACCCGCGGCGCGTGCGGCAGCTCGAGCCGGCGATGCGGCAGATCGCGAACGAGCTCGTCGACGACTTCGCCGGCGAGGGCCGCTGCGAGCTGCACACGCAGTTCGGCGTGCTTCTCCCCCTCACCGTCATCTCCGACACGCTCGGGGTCGACCGGAAGGACATGCCCGACTTCAAGTACTGGTCGGACTGCATGATCGCCGGCAACCTCGACATGCTCGACAACACCCGTCGCGCCGAGGTCGCGCGCGCGGTCATCGCGTTCCAGCAGTACATGATCCCGCGCATCGAGGAGCGTCGCGCGACGCCGCACGACGACCTCCTCGGCGACCTCGCCACCGCGGAGATCACCGACGACGACCCGGACGTCGCCGGGCCGCGGCGTCTCACGACCGCCGAGCTCCTCCCCATCGTGAGCCAGCTCCTGCTCGCCGGGAACGAGACGACGACGAACCTCATCGGCAACGGCATGGCGATCCTCGCCCAGCGCCCCGACGTCATGTCGCGCGTCCGCAGCGACCATGCGCTCATCCCCGCCTTCATCGAGGAGGTGCTGCGCTACGACGGCCCGATCCACTGCACGTTCCGGCGCACGACCCGCGACGTCGAGCTCGGCGGCGAGCACGTCCCCGAGGGCGAGATGGTCATCCCGATGTGGGGCGCCGCCGGACAGGACCCGGAGGTCTTCGCGCATCCCCGGGAGCTCGACATCGATCGACCCAACGTGCGGCGCCATCTCACGTTCGGCGCCGGCGTGCACTTCTGCGCCGGGGCGGAGATGGCCCGCGTCGAGGCCCGCGTCGCCTTCGAGGTCCTGCTGAGCCGGCTGACGGCCATCCGCCTCGTTCCGGGCCAGGACCTCACCCACCATCCGAGCTTCTCCGCGCGTGGCTACCGGGAGCTGCACCTCGAGTTCGAGCAGGCGGCCTGAGCCTGCCCGGCCCCGGCCGGCGCTCGGTTGTGAGCGGCGCCAACGGCCCGGCGCCGCCGGGGCCACGCGCCGCTCACGCCGCCGTACGTTCTTCACCCCGCCGCCCTGAGAGGCGGAGAATCGACAGGAGGAGCCAGACGCATGGGCAGTCTCGAGGGCAAGGTCGCGTTCATCACCGGAGCCGCGCGAGGCCAGGGCCGCAATCACGCCGTCCGCCTCGCCGAGCAGGGCGTCGACATCATCGCTCTGGACAACTGCGACTCGATCCCGACCGTCGCCTACGGCGGGACGACTCCGGAGGACCTCGAGGAGACGGTCCGCCAGGTGGAGTCGCTCGATCGCCGGATCTACGCCCAGCAGGCCGACGTCCGCGACCTGGAGGGCGTGCGCTCCGCCGTCGACCGCGGCGTCGCCGAGCTCGGCGGCCGTCTCGACATCGTCATCGCGAACGCCGGCATCGCGTCGATCTCCCCCTCCCGCGAGATGTCCGATCAGATGTGGCACGACATGATCGACATCAACCTCAACGGCGTCTGGCACACGGTCCACACCGCCCTGCCCCACCTGAAGTCGGACGGCACGGGCGGCTCGATCGTCCTCATCGGGTCGGTCGCCAGCCACAAGGGCCTTCCGAACCTCGTGCACTACGTCGCGGCCAAGCACGGCGTCGTGGGGATGACGAAGACGCTGGCCGCCGAGCTCGGACCGGAGAACATCCGCGTCAACGCGGTGTGCCCGACGAACGTCGACACCCCGATGGTGCAGAACGAGTTCATCATGAAGCTCTTCATGCCGGAGCTCGAGCACCCGACGCGCGAGGACGCCGAGAAGCCCGACTCCGCCTACCGCGCCGCGAACTCCATCCCGGTGCCGTGGATCGACGTCGACGACGTGACGAACGCGATCATGTTCCTCGTCTCCGACGAGGCCCGGTACATCACCGGCGTGGCCCTGCCCGTCGACGCCGGCTTCCTCCTCAAGTGAGCTGAGGAGCGCCTCTCGCCGACGGTCCGCTCGTCATCGCGGACCGGCCGGCGGCGGGCGCCCGGCTCACTCCTCCATCCGGAAGCCCACCTTCAGCGTCACCTGGAAGTGGTGGATCTCCCCGTCGTCGCCGAGGTGGCCGCGCGTCTCGACGACCTCGAACCAGTCGAGGTTGCGGAGCGTCTTGCCCGCGCGGGCGAGCGCGTTTCGGATGGCGGCGTCGGTCGAGTCCGCCGACGTTCCGACGATCTCGCTGATCGAGTAGACGTGGTCGCTCATGGGGCTCCTCCTGTGGGCTCGGCTGGGATCGGTTCTCAGGTCCGCGCCTGGTGGGCGTCGACCACTGTCACGTCGAGTGACTCCTCGGAATACTGCTTGCGCAGCGTCTTCTTGTCGAACTTCCCGACGCTCGTCTTGGGCACCTCGGTGATGAAGGACCACCGCTCGGGCACCCACCACCGCGCGACCCGGCCGTCGAGCCACTGGCGCAGCGACGTCGCGTCGGCGGTCGACCCCTGGCGCAGGACGACGCAGGCGAGCGGGCGCTCGTCCCACCGGGGGTCGGGCACGGCGACGACCGCGGCCTCCAGGACGTCGGGGTGGCCCATGAGGACGTTCTCGAGCTCGACGGAGGAGATCCACTCGCCGCCCGTCTTGATGACGTCCTTCGTGCGGTCGGTGAGCTGGACGTAGCCCTTCTGGTCGCCGTAGCCGACGTCCCCGGTCCGCAGCCACCCGTCGCGGAACTTCTCGGGGGTGTCCTCGGCGTAGTACGAGGCGGTGACCCACGGGCCCCTCACCTCGATCTCGCCGACGGTCTTGCCGTCCCACGGCAGCTCGCGGCCCTCCTCGTCGACGAGACGCATCTCGACGCCGGCGATCGGCTTGCCGGACTTCGTGCGCCAGAAGGTCTCCTCCTCGGGCGCGGCGTCCTTCGGCGGGTGCGCGAGCGCGGCGAGCGGGCTCGTCTCGGTCATGCCCCACCCCTGGAGCATCGGGACCCCGTAGCGGTCGCGCAGCGCGTCGATGAGGCTCGCCGGCACCGGCGCCCCGCCGCAGAGCGCGAGGCGCAGGCACGAGAGGTCGAGCGGGTGGCGCTCGCCGTAGGAGAGGAGGTCGTTGTAGATCGTCGGCACGGCCC
This sequence comes from Paraconexibacter sp., assembly GCF_059438195.1. NCBI lineage: Bacteria > Bacillati > Actinomycetota > Thermoleophilia > Solirubrobacterales > Paraconexibacteraceae > Paraconexibacter > Paraconexibacter sp. Next base: position 7,515 of record NZ_JBLKKY010000062.1, on the reverse strand, counting down.
CGGTGAACGTCGGGCGCTCCTCGGCGATCATCCGCGCCAGCGGCTCGGCCTGGAGGAGCTCGCCGGGCAGCACCATGTCGCAGCCGGAGATCCAGCCGGAGTACGGGAGACCCCACGCGTTGGCGTGGAACATCGGCACGATCATGAGGATGCTGTCGGCCTGCGACAGGCCGAAGGCGTTGCCCGAGCACTGCGCGAGCGCGTGGACGTACGTCGAGCGGTGGCCGTAGGCGACGCCGCGCGGGTTGCCGGTCGTGCCACTCGTGTAGCACATCGACGCGGCGGCGCGCTCGTCGATCTCGGGCCACCGGGGCGCCTCGCCCTCGGGCCCCAAGACGTCCTCGTAGCGGTGCACCTCGCCCGGCAGCCCCTCGACGTCACCGTCGCCAAGGACGACGGTGTGCTCCACGGTCGTCAGCCGGTCGGCCACCTCGGCGACCTTCTCGGCGAGCGAGGAGTCGACGAGGAGGACGCGGTCGCCGGCGTGCTCGATGACGTAGGCGAGCTGATCGGCGAACAGCCGGATGTTGAGCGTGTGGAGGACCGCGCCCATGCAGGGAACCGCGAAGTACGCCGCGAGGTGCTCCTGGTGGTTCCAGCAGAACGTGCCGACGCGGTCGCCCTCGCCCACGCCGAGGGCCTGCAGGCCGACGGCGAGCCGGTCCGCCTCGGCGGCGACCTCCGCGAACGTCGCCCGACGCACGCCCGCGGGGGAGTGGCTCGTGACCCGGGTGTCCGCCCAGAAGCGCCGGCCGTGCTGGAAGATGCCCGCGACGGTCAGCGGGACGTCGGGCATGGTGGACTGCATCGCTGCCTCCCTCTCGAGGACCGCTCCGGTGCGCGCGCCGGGCCCGCCCGGTCCGGGCGGGCCCGGAAGGGCGCTGCTACCCGAAGAAGACGTCGTTGGTGTGCATCGTGTCGAGGTACTCCTTGACCTCGGCGATCTTCCCGTCCTTGACCCGGAAGAGGAAGTGGTACTGGTTGTTGTAGATGCGCCCGTTGTTGAGCTCGGCGTAGGACTCCGTCTCGACCGCCACGCGCTCGCCCTCGGCGGTCGTCGCGTGCGGTGTGAGCTTGATGGGGCCCTTGCAGTTGTCGGCGACGCCGGACAGCATCTCGCCGAACTCCTGCTTCGTCTTCGTCCCCGAGAGGGGGATCGTCCCCCCGACCCACCAGGTCGCCGAGTCGTCCATCATGTCGAGGATCGCCTGGACGTCGCCCGTGGAGAAGACCTCCAGGAACTTCAGGACGGTCTGCCTGCTGGCCTCGGTCTCGGTGGTGGTCGCGTTCGCGGCCATGTCGTTCCTTCCGCTCGTCGGTTGCCGGTGGGCCGACGCTAGAACCCCCCGCGGGCACCGCCAAGGCGGTGGCGGGCGCGCTTTGTAGCGATCCCCCATGACCGCCCGGCGCGTGCCCCCGGACACGGCCGCCGACCGCGAGGATCGAGACCCCGAACCTCAGAGGAGAGGAGCGACCGTGGTCAAGGTCTTCGCGCTCCTGCCACGCCGGCAGGACGTCACCGAGGAGTTCTTCCATCAGCACTGGGCCGGCATCCACGCCGACCTGGCCAAGCGGATCACCACCCTGCAGCGCTACGTGCAGTGCCACCGCAAGGGCGACGGGGTGCCGGGCGTCGCGCCGGCGCCGTTCGAGGGCATCGCCGAGGTGTGGTTCGTCGACGCGGCCACCGCCGCCGGGATGGGAGAGGATCCGAACTACGTCAACGGCTGCCACGTCGACGAGCCGAACTTCATCGACGTCGACAACCTCGCGTTCGTCATGACCGAGTGGTCGGTGGTGCGCAGCGGACCGCCGGTCGACCAGGACACCCCGGGCACCAAGGCGATGCTGCTGCTGCGCCGGCCGGCCGGGCAGGACCCCCAGGCCTTCGCCCAGGCGCTCCGCGACGCCGAGGACCGCATCGCCGAGCGGGTCCCCGACGCCCGTCGCGTCACGGTCGCCGTCGCGCTCCCCGACATGTACGCCGAGGGCGCGGAGCCCGCCTACGACGCCATCGTGGAGATGCTCTTCGACGAGGGCGCAGATGCGGCCGCGGCGGCCGCGGACGCCCTCGAGGACGTGTCCGGCGTCGCCGACGCCGGCCGGTCGGAGAGCTTCGTCGCCGAGGAGCTGCGGGTCATCTGGCCGCAGGACGCGGTCGGGGCGACCGCCTGAGGACCCGCGTCGCGCGTCGCGTCACAGCAGGGCGCCCCGGGAAGCGCCGAGCGCCTGCTCGGCGATCCGGGGGACGCCCTGCTCGAGCGTCGCGAAGAACGGATCGGTCGTCGTGCCCGCGAGGAAGCGCCGGTAGCTCGCCTCCAGCAGGATCGCGAGCTTCCACAGCGCGAGCGCCTGGTACCACCCGAGGTCGTCGAGCGACGCGCCGGAGGCCGCGGCGTAGCGCTCTGCGAGCTGCCGACGCGTCGGGAAGCCCGGCTCGGTCGTGACGGCCGAGATGCCGGCGAGCCGGTCGGGCTCCTCACCGCGATCGATCCACGTCGCGGTGAGCCACCCGATGTCGGCCAGCGGGTCGCCGAGGGTCGCCATCTCCCAATCGAGGATCGCCAGGAGACGGGCCGGCGCCGACGGCCCGAACAGGACGTTGTCGAGCTTGTAGTCGCCGTGGACGATCGCGGTCCGCGGCGTGCGCGGACGCCCGCGGGCGAGCAGATCGGCGACCTCGTCGAGCGCCGGGAGAGGCCGGGTCTGGTTGCGACCCCACTGCTCGGTCCACAGACGCACCTGACGCTCGAGGTAGCCCGCGCCCTTGGCGGGCGAGCCGAGGCCCGTGCCGTGCGGGTCGACGGCGTGCAGCTCGGCGAGCGCGTCGACGAGCTCGGCGCCACACCGCGCGCGCTCCTGCGGCGTGTCGAGGGGCGGGGGCGTGACGTCGCGCAGGACGATCCCGTCGAGCGCCTCCATGAGGTAGAAGGGCGCGCCGGTGATCTCCGGGTCCTCGCAGGCGAGCACCGGGACCGGCGTGCGGACCGCCCGCTCGCGCAGCGCCGTCATCACCCGGTGCTCGCGCAGGACGTCGTGGGCCCCGCGGGCGTACGGCGGCCGGGGCGGTCGCCGGAGCACCATGCGCCGGCCGGCGGACTCGACGAGGAACGTGGGGTTGGAGTGGCCCGCGTCGATGCGCGTGACGGCCGGGCGCTCGTCGAGCCCCAGCACGCGCTGGAGACCCTCGAGCACGACGAGAGGCGACAGCCCCCGCTCCCGGGCCTCCTTCCACGAGTCGACGACGTCGACGAGGGCACCCTTGTCGGTGGCCGCCTCGCCCGTCGCGTCCCGCTCGGGCATGAGGCTGGTCATGACGTGAAGGTTGACGCCCGCCGCCCGTGCCCCGGGCCCGGCGTCCGCCGGACCTTGTGACGGCTCACAAGGCCTCGGGGCGTCTTTCCGGTCGTTCTGTCAGACCGCCATGTCGACGTCGGGCAGCCACGAGAAGTCCGGCTCCGGCGCGGCCGGCGCCGCGGAGGCGGCCGCCTCGACCGGGACCGGCCGCGCGCCGGCGGGCGGCGTCGGGGCATCGGGCGCCGACGGCTCCCCCGGCTCGGCGAGGCGCAGGTAGGCGCTGCGGGTGAGCTGGTGCCCGAGGCGCTCGCGCTTCGTCTGCAGGTAGCTCGCGTTGTGCGCCGTCGGCCGCCGCTCGAGCGGCAGGCGGTCGACCACCCGCACGCCGTGCTCCTCGAGGGCCGCGGCCTTCTCGGGGTTGTTCGTCATCAGGCGCACGCTGCGCACGCGGAGGTCGCGCAGGATCTGGGCGCCGATCCCGAAGTCGCGGCCGTCGACGGGCTGACCGATCGCGAGGTTCGCGTCGACGGTGTCGAGACCGTCGCGATCCTGCAGCTCGTAGGCCCGGATCTTCTCGACGAGGCCGATGCCGCGCCCCTCCTGGGCGAGGTGCACGAGGACGCCCTTGCCCTCCTGGCCGATGCGGCGCAGCGCCTCCTGCAGCTGGCCGCCGCAGTCGCACCGGGCGCTGCCGAAGGCGTCCCCCGTGAGGCACTGCGAGTGCAGGCGCGAGAGGACGTTCGTGCGGCCCTCCACCGGGCCCATCACGAGCGCGATGTGCTCCTCGCCGCTCAGCGTGTCGCGGTAGCCGACGATCTCGAAGGTCCCCCAGCGCGTCGGGAGCTGCGCGCTCGCGACGCGCTCGACGAGGCGCTCGGTGCGCCGCCGGTGGGCGATGAGGTCCTCGATGGTCACCATCGACAGGCCGTGCTCGGCGCAGAAGCGCTCGAGGTCGGGCACCCGCGCCATCGTCCCGTCGTCCTTGAGCACCTCGCAGATGACGCCGGCGGGGCGAAGACCCGCGAGACGCGCGAGATCCACCGAGGCCTCGGTGTGCCCCGGCCGCTCGAGGACGCCGCCGGGGCGGGCGCGCAGCGGGAAGACGTGACCGGGCTGAACGAGGTCGTCGGGGCCGGCGGCGGGATCGATCGCGACGGCGATGGTCCGCGCCCGGTCCTGGGCAGAGATGCCGGTCGTGACGCCGTCGCGCGCCTCGATCGAGGCGGTGAACGCCGTGCCGTACGGGGTGCTGCCGCGGGCCTCCACGAGCGGGAGCCGGAGCTCGTCGCAGCGGTCGCCGTCGAGCGCGAGGCAGACGAGCCCGCGCGCGTGGCGCACCATGAAGTTCACCGCGTCGGCATCCGCGTGCTCGGCGGCGACGACGAGGTCGCCCTCGTTCTCGCGCGCTTCCGCGTCGGTGACGACCACGATCCGCCCGGCGGCGATCTGGGCGATCGCCTCCTCGGCATCGACGAAGACGTTGCTCATTCTCTCCTCGACCGTTCCTTGGGGACTCCCACAACAGCGTGTCAAATCGCGTGCGCCGACCGAGCCGGCGCGCCCCGCCGCCGTTGTGGACCGCGACAGGACCCGTGATCGACGGCGCGCCCGCGCCCGCCGCTCAGGTGCGCTCCGTGAACGCCCGGGCGTCGGCGAGCAGCCGCGGGACGTCGTGCTCGAGCTCGCGGGCGTAGCGGGTGTCGAGCCGGCCCGAGACGTGGTGCAGGTGCGCACCCTCGACGATCGCGGCGAGCTTCCAGAGCGCGAGGACCATGTAGTAGTCGAGATGCTCGAGCGAGCGGCCGCTGCGCCGCTCGTAGCGCTCCGCGAGCTCCTCGCGCGTGGGCGCTTCCTCCGCCCGGCTGAACCCCTGGATCCGGGGCATCGCGTACGGCTCGCAGCGCTCGCGGCCCCACAGGCCGAGCATGAGGCCGACATCGAGCAGCGGGTCGCCGATCGTCGCCATCTCCCAGTCGATGACGGCGAGCAGCCGCACGGGCTCCTCGCGGCTGAAGAGGCAGTTGTCGACGTGGAAGTCGCCGTGGAGGATCGCCGGCTCCTGGTCGGGCGGGCGGTGCTCCTCGAGCCAGTGCGCGACGACGTCGAAATCCGGGAGGTCACGGTGCCGGCTGGCGGCGTACTGGCGCTGCCAGCGCCCGACCTGCCGGTGCAGGAACTGCTCCGGCCGGCCGAAGTCCTCGAGGCCGAGGTCCCGCCACGGCAGCGCGTGGAGGTCGGCGAGCGCGTCGATCGTCGCGAAGCCCACCGCCCCCGCCGACTCCGGCCGGTAGCTCTCCGGGAGGCGCTCGGTGAGCGAGACTCCGTCGACGTGCTCCATCAGCAGCGCCGGCGGCCCGCCGGGCACCGGCGCGCGCGCGACGGCGATCGGCCGCGGCACGGGCACGTGCGTGTCGGCCAGCGCCATGAGCATCCGGTACTCGCGCTCGACGTTGTGGGCGCTCGCGTCGAGGGCCGCCGAGGGCGGGCGGCGCAGGACGCGCTTGGCGACCGGGCTGGTCACGAGCAGGGTGTCGTTGGAGTTGCCACCGCCCAGGGGGCGGATCGTGAAGGGCCCCGGGTCGTCGGTCACCCGCTCCAACCAGCGCGCGAGCGGGTCGGTGGCGGCCGTCGCGGTCCCTGGCGCAGCGATCCCATCCATGGCGGCGATCCTCCCTCCCGTTCCGCGCGGAGGCCAGCCGCCCGTCGGCGCTGCTTGTCCTTCGCTCCAAACCCGCACCGCCTCGCGGGTCGAAGACGCGCCCGGCGCCTCTAGCCTCGCGACCATGGCGTGGGACTTTGAGACCGACCCGGAGTTCGAGGAGAAGCTCGCGTGGATGCGCGGGTTCGTCCGCGAGGAGATCTTCCCGCTGGAGACGCTCGAGCTCGACCACCCGACCTTCCGCCGGATCGCGGCGCCGCTCATGGACGAGGTGAGAGCGCGCGGCCTGTGGGCGGCGCACCTCGGTCCCGAGCTCGGGGGCCAGGGCTACGGGCAGGTGAAGCTCGGCCTCATGCACGAGGTGCTCGGCATGTGCGAGTACGCGCCGCCGATCTTCGGCAACCAGGCGCCCGACTCCGGCAACTCGGAGATCCTCGCGCTCGCCGCCACGCCCGAGCAGCGCGAGCGGTGGCTCGCGCCCCTGCTCGCCGGCGAGATCTACAGCGCGTTCTCGATGACGGAGCAGGGGACGGGCGCCGACCCCACCCAGTTCACGACGAGCGCCCGCCTCGAGGGCGACGAGTGGGTCATCAACGGCGCCAAGTGGTACATCTCGAACGCCGACCGGGCGGACTTCCACATCCTCATGGCGGTGACCGACCCCGACGGCGAGCGTCACCGGCGCGCCTCGATGATCATCGTCCCCACCGACGTGCCGGGCATCGAGCTGCGCCGCATCTGCTCGATGAACGACCCCCACCCGGTGCCGTCGATGCACACCCAGGCGGAGGTGACCTACACCGACGTCCGGGTCCCCGCCGCGAACCTGCTGGGTGAGCGCGGAGGCGCGTTCAAGATCGCCCAGCAGCGCCTCGGACCGGGCCGCATCCACCACTGCATGCGCTGGATCGGGGTCTGCCGGCGGGCCTTCGACGCGCTCTGCGAGCGCGCGGTGAGCAAGTCCCTCCACGGCAGCCGGCTCGCGGACAAGCAGACGATCCAGAACTGGATCGCCGACAGCCTCGCCGCCATCGAGGCATCCCGGCTGCTCGTGCTGCACGCCGCGTGGAAGATCGACCAGGTGGGCGCCGAGGAGGCCCGCCGGGAGATCGCGATGATCAAGTACCACGGCGCGCCCGTCATGCAGGACGTCCTCGACAAGGCGATCCAGATCCACGGCTCCTTCGGCTACTCGACGGACCTCCCCCTGGAGCACCTCTACCGCTGGGCGCGCGCCTCGCGCATCTACGACGGCCCCGACGAGGTCCACCGCATGACCGTCGCGCGCAGCGTCCTGCGCGGGTACGAGCCGCGCGAGGTGCCCAGCGAGCACGTGCCGACGCGCCGCGCCGCGGCGCTCGAGAAGTACGGCCACCTGCTCGACGAGGCCGCCGTCAGCTAGCCGGCGGCGGCGCGCGTCGCCGGAGGGCCGAGCCGCGGCAGGAGCGCGGCCGGCTGGCGCGCGCGCAGCGCGCCCCGCCAGACGCCGGCCGCGTAGGCGGCCTCGTCGACGAGCGCCGCCGCCACGCCGGCCGCCGACCGCTCACGGGCGAGGTGGG